>NZ_JBFAXX010000066.1:0-41771 GCF_040680995.1 Kitasatospora sp. NPDC051914 | reverse complement strand
TGACCGACCGGCCGGGGATGTCAACATATCTGGCGTTGACTTTTGGCACGCTGTTGAGTTCTCAAGGAACGGACACTTCCTTCGGACCGCCTTCCGGCGGACCCTCCGGGTGTTTCGCTCTTTCGTGTTCCCAGCTTATCAGACCCGAGTCAGTGCTCTTCGCCGACTTGCTTTCTCCACCGCTTTGCCGGAACCGACCTGACGGCCCGTCCGACGTTTCAAACCTTAGCCGATCCCCGCTCCGAGAAGCGAATCCGGCGCCGGCCCGAACACCATCCCCGAAAACGCGCACACCGAAATTCGCACCGAGACGCGACGGCACGCAGCACGACGCGACCCAGCCCGAGCCGGGAAATGGTGTTTCAGAGGATTGGCCGCCCCGGGACCGTCCGCGCAGACGCGTGTCCGGTGCTCCCTGCCGAGCGACCAGTGAACACTACGCCGAACGGGGAGCGGATGCAAACGAACCGGCCGGACCCTGGGGAAAAGGGTCCGGCCGGAAGTCGGTGCGGTGCGGGCTCAGCTGTTGGTGGGGAAGCCCAGGTTGATGCCGCCGTGCGACGGGTCGAGCCAGCGCTGGGTCACGACCTTGCCGCGGGTGAAGAACTGGACGCCGTCGGGGCCATAGGCGTGGGCGTCGCCGAAGAGCGAGGCCTTCCAGCCGCCGAAGGAGTAGTAGGCGACGGGGACGGGGATCGGCACGTTGATGCCGACCATGCCGACCTCCACCTCGTTCTGGAAGCGCCGGGCGGCGCCGCCGTCGTTGGTGAAGATGGCCGTGCCGTTGCCGTACGGGTTGGCATTGATGAGGGCGAGGCCCTCCTCGTAGGTGGAGACCCGGACGACGGACAGGACGGGGCCGAAGATCTCGTCGTTGTAGACGGACATGCCGGGCTTGACGTGGTCGAACAGCGTCGGGCCGAGCCAGAAACCGTCCGTGGTCGGGGCGCCGTTGACGTCCTCGGCGGCGATCGCGTGCTTGCGGCCGTCCACGGTCAGCTCGGCGCCGTCGGCGAGGCCCGACTCGACGTACGAGGTGACCTTGTCGCGGTGCTGGCCGGTGACCAGCGGGCCCATCTCGGAGTCGCCGTTGCAGCCGGGGCCCACCTTGAGGGTGGAGATCCGGGACTTGATCTTCTCGACCAGCTCGTCGCCGATCGGGTCGACGGCGACCAGGACGGAGACCGCCATGCAGCGCTCGCCGGCCGCACCGAAGCCGGCGTTGACCGCGGCGTCGGCGCTGAGGTCGAGGTCGGCGTCCGGCAGCACCAGCATGTGGTTCTTCGCGCCGCCGAGCGCCTGGACGCGCTTGCCGTAGCGGGTGCCGGTCTCGTAGACGTAGCGGGCGATCGGGGTGGAGCCGACGAAGCTGACCGACTTGATGTCGGGGTGCTCCAGCAGGCGGTCGACCGCGGTCTTGTCGCCGTGCACGACGTTGAACACGCCGTCCGGCAGGCCGGCCTCCTTCCACAGCTCGGCGAGGAAGTTGGCGGCGGACGGGTCCTTCTCGGACGGCTTCAGCACCACCGTGTTGCCGGTCGCGATCGCGATCGGGAAGAACCACATCGGCACCATGGCCGGGAAGTTGAACGGCGAGATGATCGCGACCGGGCCGAGCGGCTGGCGGATCGAGTAGACGTCGATGCCGGTGGACGCCTGCTCCGAGAAGCCGCCCTTGGACAGCTGCGGGATGCCGCAGGCGTACTCCACGACCTCCAGGCCGCGGGCGATCTCGCCGAGGGCGTCCGAGTGCACCTTGCCGTGCTCGGAGACGATGATCGACGCCAGCTCGTCCTTGCGGGCGTTGAACAGCTCGCGGAAGCGGAAGAGCACCTGGGTGCGCTTGGCCACCGACGAACGCCGCCACTCGGCGAACGCCGAGGCCGCGGCTGCCACGGCCTGGTCGACCTCCGCGATCTCGGCGAAGTCGACCTGGCCCGACACCTGTCCGGTGGCCGGGTCGAAGATGTCACCGCGACGGGGCGCGGCGCCGGCGGTGGCGACGGGGGCGCCGCCGATCCAGTGGGTGACGTGCTTGTACGGGCTGGGCTTGCTCAAGGTCGTCTGCCTCCGAAGTCCCGTGCGGTGTGTGGGCCGCCGGTACCTGTGTACGGCGCCACCCGGCTCCGGCCGGGTGGCGGGATCACGGGGCTCCCGCGCTCGTAATCCAGTCTGCGGACCCGATCGGCCTGCCTCAACGAGCAGCATGACGGGGAACCGAGATTCACCCTTACAGGTCGTCGGGCTGCTCCGCTTCGGCGTCCTCCAGGTACGGGTCGTGCAGCCCGTCGTCCCCCTCGCGCACCTCCAGCAGGTCCAGCCGGAGGTCCTGCGCCCACGCCTGGGCCCAGGCCGAGCAGGCCGCGGCGTCCGGGTGGACCAGACCCGCGGCCGCCTCCAACCGGTCGGCGAGCACCGCCGGCTGGAAGTCCTCGTCCAGAGCGCGGGCCAGGGCCAGCAGCTCGCCCTCGCTGAACGACTCCCTGAGCGCGTGCAGTGCGAAGAGGTCCTCGGGCAGGGCCCGGTCGCACAGGCGCAGCACGGCCAGGGCGGCGGCGTCCGGCAACGCGACGACCGGGACGGGTGTGCCGGGGATCAGCACGGCGGGGTGGCGCAGCGGCTCCTTGCGGAGTTCGACCGGGCAGGGGGTGCCGGTGAGCTGGATCTGCCGCGGGGTTCCGCTCTGGAGGGTGACGCGGTGGCCGGCGGCGCGGAGGTGTTCGGCGAGGCCTGCGGCGATGTCGGCGAGCGGCGGACCGTCGGCGGTGACGAGGACGAGTCCGCCGGAGCGGGCGGTGGGGAGGCCGTGGGCGGCGAGCGCGTCGGGTCCGGCGAGGGCGAGGGCGTACCGGAGGCAGAGCGGTTGTGCGGTCTCCAGCAGCCGGAGGCGGTCCTCGGCGAGTGCGCTTGCGGTCATGGGTCCAGTCTGGCGCGGAACGGTGCGGCGGTGGCCGTGCGAGGGGCGCCGATCGGTCGGGTCGCAGCGGGGCAGGGCAGGGCGGCGGGCAGGGCGGTGGTTCACGGGAGGCCGGTGAGGCGCGCGGCGGCGTCGTGCAGGGCGAGTTCCAGGCGGCGGGGGTCGACGAGGCGGCCGGTGCCGTCCGGGGGGACGAGCCAGGTGAGGCCGTGGCCGGGGGCGTCGGGGTGGGGGACGGCGAGGCGGCTGCCGTGGCCGAGGGCGCGGATGCCGGAGCCGATCCAGCTGTCGGCGGTGCCGGTGGGGACGAGGAAGGTGACGGTGCCGGCGGTGCGGTCGAGGAGGACGGGGCCCGGGCCGGGGAGGCGGGCGAGGGCGTCGAGGGTGGGGTTGCCGAGGGTGGCGGGAGTGAGGAGGGCGTCCCACCGGCAGCCGGTCGGGAGGACGGCGGGTCGGCGGCCGGTGCGTTCCCAGTCGCGGAGGAAGGTGTACGGGTCGGGGGCTGCCTGGGCGAGCCACTGGGCGGCGGTGCGTTCGGCGGGCGGCATCGGGTTTCTCCTGGGGCGCGGTCGAGACGCTCACCGGGGAGAGGGCGGTGGGGGTCGGCTCTTACACGGTTGCGGGGGTGAATGTGCGGGAGGTGAACGCGCCCGTGGGGCGCACCCGGCCGGGGTGGCCGGGTGCGCCCCACGGGCGGTGCGGTTCGTCGGTGCGGTTCGTCGGTCAGCTGTCGAAGCCGAGGCCGAGGCGGTCGAGGGTGCGCAGCCAGATGTTGCGGTGGCCGCCGCGCCGGTCGGCGCGGTCGAGGGACCAGCGGGTGAGTTCGATGCCGGCCCAGCGGACGGGTTCGGGCGGGAAGGGCAGCGGCTTCTTGCGGACCATCTCCAGGTCGGTGCGTTCGGTGCGTTGGCCGGAGAGGAGGTCGAGCATCACGTCGGCGCCGAAGCGGGTGGCGCCGACGCCGAGGCCGGTGAAGCCGACGGCGTAGGCGACGCGGCCGCGGTGGGCGGTGTCGAAGAAGGCGGAGAAGCGACTGCAGGTGTCGATGGCGCCGCCCCAGGCGTGGGTGAAGCGGAGGCCTTCGAGCTGGGGGAAGGTTTCGAAGAACTGGCGGGCGAGGGTGCGGAAGGTCTCGGGCCGCTGGTCGTGTTCGGCGCGGACCTTGCCGCCGTAGTGGTAGATGGCGTCGTAGCCGCCCCAGAGGATGCGGTTGTCGGCGGAGAGCCGGAAGTAGTGGAACTGGTTGGCGCTGTCGCCGAGGCCCTGGCGGCCGCGCCAGCCGATGGCGGCCATCTGGGCGTCGTCGAGGGGTTCGGTCATCAGGGCGTAGTCGTAGACCGGGACGACGTAGGGCCGGACGCGCTTGAGCAGGGACGGGAAGACGTTGGTGCCGAGTGCGACGCGGCGGGCGAAGACCCGGCCGTAGGGGGTGCGGACGGCCATGCCGCTGCCGTGCTCGGCGAGGGTGAGGGCCTTGGTGCGCTCGTGGATGCGGACGCCCTGGGCGAGGCAGGCCTCCTTGAGGCCCCAGGCGAGTTTGGCGGGGTGGAGCATGGCGACGCCGTCGCGGTCCCAGAGGCCGCCGAGGAAGGTGGGCGAGTCGACCTCGCTGCGGACCTGGTCGGCGTCGAGGACGGTGATGTCGAGGCCGTACCGGGTGACGGCCTCGGCGACCTCGTGGAGTTCGTCGAGCTGGTGGGGCTGGGTGGCGACGTCGATCTCGCCGGTGCGTTCCCATTCGCAGTCGATGCCGTACTGCTTGAGGGAGGTCTCGATGGCGTCGAGGTTGGCCTGGCCGAGCTGTTCGAGACGGGTGAGTTCGGCGGGCCAGCGTTGCAGGCCGTTGCCGAAGCCGTGGGTGAGGCTGGCGGCACAGAATCCGCCGTTGCGCCCGGAGGCCGCCCAGCCCACCTCTTCGGCCTCGACGAGGACGACGTCCTGCGAGGGGTCGCGTTCCTTGGCGAGGAGCGCCGTCCACAGGCCGGAGTAGCCGCCGCCGACGACGAGGAGGTCGCAGGTGGTGTCGCCGACGAGGGCGGGCACGGCCTCCGGCCGGCCCGGGTCCTCCAGCCAGAAGGAGGTGGGTTTGACGTCACTGAGCGCACGGGCGGAGTCCATGCCGTATCAGCCGCTTTCGGGTGTCGTCGGTGCTTGTCAGTAGAACGGAGCGGTGGCGCGGGTGGTCATCAGGCGCGCGCCTTCCGGCGGTTGCCGATCCACTGTCCGGTGAAGGTGAGCAGGACGGCGGCGACGAACATCGCCGTGCCGATGACGTTCACCTGGACGGGTATGCCGCGCTGGGAGGCGCCCCAGACGAACATCGGGAAGGTGACGGTCGTGGGGCCGGAGTTGAACTGGGTGATGATGAAGTCGTCGAAGGAGAGCGCGAAGCTGAGCAGCGCGCCGGCTGCGATGCCGGGGGCGGCGAGCGGCAGGGTGATCTTGAGGAAGGTCTGCATCGGGGTGGCGTAGAGGTCCTGGGCGGCCTGTTCGAGGCGCGGGTCCATGCTCATGACGCGGGCCTTGACGGCGGTGACCACGAAGCTGAGGCAGAACATGACGTGCGCGATCAGGATCGTGGTGAAGCCGAACGGGATGCGCATGTTGAGGAAGAGCGTGCCGAGCGAGGCGGCCATCACGACCTCGGGCATGGCCATCGGCAGGAAGATCAGCCCGGTGGTGGCGGAGCGTCCGCGGAAGCGGTAGCGGGCCAGGGCGAAGGCGACCATGGTGCCGAGGACGGTGGCGCCGGCGGTGGCCGCGAGGGCGAGCTGCAGGCTGAGGACGAGCGAGCCGCACATGTCGGCGACGCCGCAGGGGTCCGTCCAGGCGTCGGTGGAGAACTGCGCCCACTCGTAGTTGAACTTGCCGGCGGGCTTGTTGAACGAGAAGGCGAGGACGACGAGGTTGGGCAGGACGAGGTAGGCGAGCGCGAGGATGCCCGCGAGGGTCACCAGGTGCCGGCGGAACCAGCTGAACACACTGCTCATCAGACGAGGTCCTCCGTTCCGGCCTTGCGCATGTAGACCGTCACCACGCCCAGGATCAGGGCCATCAGGATGAAGCTCAGCGCGGCCGCCGTCGGGTAGGCGAGCACGTTGAGGAACTGCTTCTGGATGCCGTTGCCGACCATCTGCTCGTTGGGGGAGCCGAGCAGCTGGGCGTTGATGTAGTCGCCGGATGCGGGGATGAAGGTGAGCAGGGTGCCGGCGACGACGCCGGGCAGGGAGATCGGGAAGGTCACCTTGCGGAAGGTGGTGAACGGCTTGGCGTACAGGTCGCCGGCGGCCTCGTGGAGGCGGGGGTCGATCCGCTCCAGCGAGGTGTAGAGCGGCAGGATCATGAACGGCAGGAAGTTGTAGGTGAGGCCGCACACCACGGCGAGCGGGGTGGCGAGGACGCGGTGGCCGGTGGTGACGCCGAGGGCGTCGGTGAGGTCGAGGAGGTGCAGGGTGTTGAGCGCGCCGACGACGTAGCCGCCGTCCGAGAGGATGGTCTTCCAGGCCAGGGTGCGGATCAGGAAGCTGGTGAAGAACGGCGCGATCACCAGGACGAGGATGACGTTGCGCCAGCGCTTGCTCGCCTTGAAGGCGATCGTGTAGGCGAGGGGGTAGCCGATGGCCAGGCAGAGCACGGTGGCGGTGGCGGCGTATCCGAAGGACCGCACGAAGTGCCACTTGTACTCGGTGAAGGCGTCCCAGTAGGTGGCGAAGTGCCAGGTGACGCGGAAGCCCTCCTCGAGCGAGCCGGTCTGCAGCGAGGTGGAGGCCTGGTAGACCATCGGCACCGCGAAGAAGACGACCAGCCAGGCGATGCCGGGCAGCAGCAGCCAGTAGGGGACGAGCTTGCGCCGCTGTCGCGGCGGTGCGGCGGGCGCGGCCTCCTGGAGGGGCGCCGTCTCGGTGGTGGTGGTCACGCGTCCTCCTCCGCGGTGCCGGCGTCGATCGCCTGGGAGGCGTCGAGGGCGAAGGAGTGGGCGGGGTTCCAGTGGACCTGGACGGTGGCGCCGGGGACGATGCGGCCGTCGCGCTCCATGTTCTGCTCGAAGACGGCGATCTCCTGGCCGGTGCCGGTGCGGACGGTGTACTGGGTGGAGACGCCGATGAAGCTGGAGTCGACGACGGTGCCGACGAGCCGGTTGCGGTCCTCGGGGACGTCCGCGGAGGAGTGCGCGATGGTGATCTTCTCGGGGCGGACGCCGAGGTGGACCTTGGTGGCGTCGCCGGCGCAGCGGGCGCGGGGCACGGCGAGGCGGGTGCCACCGGCGCTGAGCAGGAGGTCGTCGCCGGAGTTCCCGGTGACCTCGGCGGGGATGAGGTTGGACTGGCCGAGGAAGTTGGCGACGAAGGTGGTGGCGGGGTTCTCGTACAGGTCGGCGGGGGCGCCGAGCTGTTCGATGCGTCCGGCGTTCATCACGGCGATGGTGTCGGCCATGGTCATGGCCTCTTCCTGGTCGTGGGTGACGTGGACGAAGGTGATGCCGACCTCGGTCTGGATGCGCTTGAGTTCGAGCTGCATCTGGCGGCGGAGTTTGAGGTCGAGGGCGCCGAGCGGCTCGTCGAGGAGCAGCACCTGGGGGTGGTTGATGAGGGCGCGGGCGACGGCGACGCGCTGCTGCTGGCCGCCGGAGAGCTGGTGCGGCTTGCGGCGGGCGAGCGGGCCGAGCTCGACCAGCTCCAGCATGTCCTCGACCTGCTTCTTGACGTCCTTCTTGCCGCGGCGGCGCAGGCCGAAGGCGACGTTCTCGTAGATGTCGAGGTGCGGGAAGAGCGCGTAGCTCTGGAAGACGGTGTTGACCGGCCGCTTGTACGGGGGCAGGGCGGTGACGTCCTGGCCGCCGATGAGGACGGTGCCGGTGGTGGGCTCCTCCAGGCCGGCGATCATGCGCAGGGTGGTGGTCTTGCCGCAGCCGGACGCGCCGAGCAGGGCGAAGAAGGAGCCCTGGGGGACGGTCAGGTCGAGGGGGTGGACGGCGGTGGAGCTGCCGTAGGTCTTGCTGATGCCGGTGAGGCGGACGTCGCCGCCGGTGGTCGCGGGGCCGGTGGCCTTCGCGGTGCTGTCGGTCGCCTGGTCGGTCATGGCGTGGGTCCTTCTGTCCGAGGCCGGTGGTGGGGGGCGGTGGTCAGGCGCCGATGAGCTTGGAGAACCGGTCCTCGAAGTCGGTCTCCTCGGCCTCGGTGAGGCTGCGGAAGTTGTGGACCTTGGCGGCCATCTCCGGGGTGGGGATGACGAGCGGGTTGGCGGCGGCGTCGGGGTCGAGCTTGGCGAGTTCGGCCTGGGCGCCGGTGACCGGGGAGACGTAGCCGATGCCCGCGGTGAGCTGGGCGGCTATCTCCGGCCGGTAGTAGAAGTTGATGAGGTGTTCGGCGTTCTTCTTGTGCTGGGCGCGGGCCGGGATCAGCATGTTGTCGGTGGAGGCGACGTAGCCGGCCTCCGGGACGACGAACTCGATGTCGGGGTTGTCGGCCTTCAGCTGGATGAGGTCGCCGCCCCAGGCGACGCAGGCGGCGATGTCGCCGGAGGAGAGTTCCTGGCCGTAGTCGTTGCCGGTGAACTTGCGGATCTGCTTGCTGTCGACGCCCTTCTGGAGGCGGGCGAGCGCGGCGGCGTAGTCGTCGGCGGTGAACTTGCCCGGGTCCTTGCCCATGTCGAGCAGGGTCATGCCGACGGTGTCGCGCATCTCCGAGAGGAAGGTGACGCGGCCCTTGAGCTCGGGGTCGTCGAGCAGCTGGGAGACGCTGCTGACGGTCTTCCCCTTGGTGGCCTTCTTGTTGTAGGCGATGACGACCTGGATGCCCGCCCACGGGTAGGAGTAGAGGCGGCCCGGGTCCCAGTCGGGGGCGCGGAAGCGGGCTTCGAGGTTGGTGATGGCGGTGGTGATCGCCGACTGGTCGAGCTTCTGCACCCAGCCGAGGCGGATCAGCCGGGCGGCCATCCAGTCGGTGAGGACCATGATGTCGCGCCCGGTGTCCTGGCCGGCGGCGAGCTGCGGCTTGACCTTGCCGAAGAACTCGACGTTGTCGTTGACGTCCTCGGTGTACTTGACCTTGACGCCGGTGGCGGCGGTGAAGGCCTCCAGGGTGCCGTGCTTCTGCTCGTCCTTCTCGTCGACGTCGACGTACAGCGGCCAGTTGGAGAAGTTGACGACCTTGTCGGTGTCGGAGAGGTCCTTGGCGGCGTTCGCGGCCTCGCCCGAGGTGCCGCCCGAGCTCTTCGCCGGCGGGATGCCGCAGGCGGCGAGGGTGCTCGCGCCGGCCGCGAGGGCACCGGCGCGGAGCACGGTCCGGCGGCTGAGGGCGGCCCGGCCGCTGGTCAGGCTGCGTTCCCAGGCCTTGCGGATCGGCTCCGGCAGGCCGTCGGTGATCTCGTGGTGCTGCATGCGGGGACACCCTCCTGAAGGGGGCTCGGGCAGTGGGGGACGGACGGGGTTATCGGTCCCCGAAGATCGTGCGGTGCCAGTCCTTGCGGGCGACCGCGGTGGTGTCGTACATGACGTGCTTGACCTGCGTGTACTCGTCGAGGGAGTACTGCGACATGTCCTTGCCGTAGCCGGACGCCTTGTAGCCGCCGTGCGGCATCTCGCTGATGATCGGGATGTGGTCGTTGACCCAGACGCAGCCGGCCGCGATCTCGCGGGTGGCGCGCAGCGAGCGGTGGACGTCGCGGGTCCAGGCGGAGGCGGCGAGGCCGTACGGGGTGTCGTTGGCGAGCCGCAGGCCCTCCTCGTCGCTGTCGAAGGGGAGGACGACGAGGACGGGGCCGAAGATCTCGCCCTGGACGACCTCGCTGTCCTGGGCGGCGCCGGTGATCAGGGTGGGCAGGTGGTAGGCGCCGAGGGTGAGGTCGGTGCCGTCGTGGCCCTTGGTGCCGTTGGCTCCGACGGTGCCGCCGGTGACGACGGTGGCGCCGTCGCGGCGGGCGCGCTCGACGAAGCCGGCGACCCGGTCGCGGTGGGCGAAGGAGACCAGCGGGCCGAGGTCGGTCTGCGGGTTGCGCGGGTCGCCGAGGCGGACGGCGGCGTACAGGTCGGCGACGCCGGCGACGAAGGCCTCGTAGAGGGGGCGCTGGACGTAGGCGCGGGTGGCGGCGGTGCAGTCCTGGCCGCTGTTGATGAGGGAGGCGGCGACCGCGCCGTGCACGGCGGCCTCCAGGTCGGCGTCGTCGAAGACCACGAACGGGGCCTTGCCGCCGAGTTCGAGGTGGGTGCGCTTGACGGTCGCGGTGGCGAGCTCGGCGACCCGCTTGCCGACGGCGGTGGAGCCGGTGAAGGACACCATCGACACCGCGGGGTGGGAGACCAGGTGCTCGCCGGCGGTGCGGCCGGCGCCGGTGACCACGTTGACGACCCCGTCGGGGATGCCGGCCTCGGTGCAGGCGGCGGCGAACATCAGCGAGGTGAGCGGGGTGAGCTCGGCCGGCTTGAGGACGATGGTGTTGCCGGCGGCGATCGCCGGGAGGATCTTCCAGGCGGCCATCTGCAGCGGGTAGTTCCACGGCGAGATCGAGCCGACCACGCCGATCGCCTCGCGGCGCACGTACGAGGTGTGGTCGCCGGAGTACTCGCCGGCGGCCTTGCCCTCCAGGTTGCGGGCGGCGCCGGCGAAGAAGGCGGTGTTGTCGATGGTGCCGGGCACGTCGAACTCGGTGGAGAGCTTGATCGGCTTGCCGGTCTGCGCGGTCTCGACGCGGGCGAACTCCTCGGCGTGGTCGGCGAGGACGCCGGCCAGGCGGCCCAGCACCTCGGCGCGGGCGCCGGGGGTGGCCCGGGACCATTCGGGGAGTGCGGTGCGGGCCGCGTCGACGGCTGCGTCCACGTCGGCGGGCGAGGCCAGTACGACCTCCTCGACGGTGCTGCCGTCGGCCGGGTTGACCACCCGGAACCGCTCGTCGCCACTCCCTGTGACCACCCGCCCGGCGATGTGCTGCGCGCCGGCGCTGAAGCTGGTCAGGTCCATCTGCTGTCCTCCATGTGCCCGGTGGTTCGGCTTCCGCGCCCTGCGGTGGGAACCCGCTGCACGCCGTGTTTGCGCGGCGGAGCAGCGATTCCCGTGCGCCGGGCGTGCGACTGGTCGAGTCGACCCTTAGCAGACGTTGGTGTCCGGGGCGGCGGAACACCGGGATTGCGCGATCCTGACAGGCCCGGTTTTCTTCCACAAGGGATTCCGCTGTTGCCTTCTGGTTACGCTGCGGATTCCGCTGCCACGTCCCGGATTTCGCCACTTCCGATTGCCCGACGATGCCGCCTCGGGCGATCGGGTGACAAGGGTCACTCCGACAGGCCCGGCGGCAAGGGGTTTACAGGATGCAAGGGTTCGCGGCGGGTGGTCGGCCCCTGCGGCGAGGCAAGATTTCCCTGACACCCCTGATCAGCTGGAGGCCCGCGATGCTCCCCACCGTCGCCCGGGTACTGGACCTGGACGTGATGCGGCGAGGCCTGCCCCAGGTGGTGGCCGGCGCGGACCACCTGGAACGCCCCGTCCGCTGGGTCCACGTGAGCGAACTGCCGGACGTCGCCGGCGTCCTGCAGGGCGGCGAGCTGGTGCTCACCACCGGCATCGCCCTGCCCGAGCAGCGCGAGGGCCTGGCCCGCTACGTGCACGACCTCGCGGACGTCGGCGCGGCCGGCCTGGTCGTCGAGTTCGGCCGCCGCTACTTCGACTCGCTGCCCCGCGCCCTGGTCAACGCCGCCGAGCAGCGCGGCCTGCCGCTGATCGCGCTCCGCCGCGAGCTGCGCTTCGTCGCCGTCACCGAGGCCGTCCACGCGCTGGTGGTCAACGCCCAGCTGGAGCAGCTGCGCACCTCCGAGGCGGTGCACCAGGTGTTCAACGAGCTCGCGGTGGAGGGCGCCGAGCCGGCCGAGGTCGTCCGGCAGGTGGCGCAGCTGGCCGGCGCGCCGGTGGTGCTGGAGAACCTGGCGCACCAGGTGCTGGCGCACGAGAGCGCCGGGCACCAGGAGGCGGAGCTGCTGGAGGGCTGGGAGGCGCACTCGCGCGGGGTCCGGCCGCCGGGGCGGACCGGGTACGACCCGCGCAGCGGCTGGCTGGTCACCACGGTCGGCGCGCGTGGCCAGGACTGGGGGCGGCTGGTGCTGATCGGCGAGCCCGGCCCGCTGCCGGAGGGCACCCCGCACCCGCACGCGATGATGCTGGAGCGCGGCGCGGCGACGCTCGCGCTCAACCGGCTGGTGGTGCGCGACCGGGAGAGCCTGGAGCGGCAGACCCACCGCACGCTGCTGTCCGGCATCCTCACGCATGCGCTGACGGTCAGTGAGGTCGCGCTGCGGGCGCAGGCGCTGGGCGTGCCGCTGGAGGGCCGACGGCTGGTCGGCACGGTGCTGCGGCAGCGCCGCGGCCCGGTGCCGGCGGCGCTGGAGGCGCAGGCGAGGCTGCGCGACTTCACCGAGCTGGCGGCGACCGCGATCCGCACCTGTCGACTGTCGGCGCTGGTCGGCGCGCTGGACGACGAGGGCGTCGGGGTGCTGATCGCGCTCGGCTCGCAGCAGGACGAGCACGGCGCGCTGGAGTCCTTCGCGGCGGCGCTGCGCAAGCTGGTCGCGGACGGCGCCCGGGACGCGGCGGCGCCGCCGCCGGAGCCGGTGGTCGCGGTGGGCTCCTCGGTGGGCTCGGTGCGCGACGCGCGCCGCACCCTGCTGGAGGCCACCCAGGTCGCGGACGCGGCGCTGCACGACGCGCCGGGCGCGCGGGCGGCCGCCTACTACCGGCTGCCGGACGTGCGGTTGCGCGGTCTGCTGCACCTGCTGCGCGACGACGAGCGGCTGCAGACGTACGTGGAGCGCGAGCTCGGGCCGCTGCTGGCGTACGACGCGGAGCACAACGGGCAGCTGGTGCGGATGCTGCGGATCTACCTGGAGCAGGGCCGCAACAAGTCGGCGGCGGCGGACGCGGCGCACCTGTCCCGCCCGTCGTTCTACGACCGGCTGCACAAGGTGGAGCGCATCCTCGGGGTGGACCTCGATCAGGTGGAGTCCTGCCTGTCGCTGCACGTGGCGCTGCTGGCGCTGGACGCGGTGCGCCGCTGAGGCGGCGTGGGATGCGGGAGCGGCCCCGGGGCGGTGTGCCCCGGGGCCGCTCCGGCGTCCGGCTGCCGGTGTGTCAGACGGTGTGCGCGTCGGTGAGGGTGAGGACCTCGTCGAGGATCGCGAGGCCGGCCTTGGCCTCCTCCGCGCTGACGGTGCACGGCGGCACCACGTGGAACCGGTTCATGTTGACGAAGGGCCACAGGCCGCGCTGCTTGCAGGCGGCGGCCAGCTGGGCCATCGGCGCGTTGGCGGCGCCGGCCGCGTTGTAGGGCACCAGCGGCTCGCGGGTCTCGCGGTTCTTCACCAGGTCGAGCGCCCAGAAGACGCCCAGGCCGCGGACCTCGCCGACCGAGGGGTGGCGCTCGGCGAGCTCGCGCAGGCCGGGGCCGATCACGCTCTCGCCGACCTGCTTGGCGTTCTCGACGATGCCCTCCTCCGCCATGGCGTTGATGGTGGCGATCGCGGAGGCGCAGGCCAGCGGGTGGCCGGAGTAGGTGAGGCCGCCGGGGAAGACCCGCTCGTCGAAGGTCGCGGCGATCTCCGGGTTGATGGCGACGCCGCCGAGCGGCACGTAGCCGGAGTTGACGCCCTTGGCGAAGGTCAGCAGGTCCGGGGTGATGCCCCAGTTGTCGGCGGCGAACCACTCGCCGGTGCGGCCGAAGCCGGCCATCACCTCGTCGAGGATGAAGACGATGCCGTACCGGTCGCAGATCTCGCGGACGCCCTGCAGGTAGCCGGGCGGCGGGACCAGGACGCCGGCGGTGCCGACGACCGTCTCCAGGATGATCGCGGCGACGGTGGCCGGGCCCTCGAAGGCGATGACCTGCTCCAGGTGGGCGAGCGCGCGCTCGCACTCCTGTGCCTCGTTCTCGGCGTGGAAGACCGAGCGGTAGGCGTAGGGGCCCCAGAAGTGGACGATGCCGGAGACGCCGGTCTCGTTGGCCCAGCGGCGGGGGTCGCCGGTCAGCGCGATGGCGTTGGCGGTGGCGCCGTGGTACGAGCGGTAGGTGGAGAGCACCTTCTGCCGGCCGGTGTGCAGGCGGGCCATGCGGATGGCGTTCTCGTTGGCCTCGGCGCCGCCGTTGGTGAAGAAGATCTTGTTCAGCTCGCCGGGGGTGCGCTCGGCGATCAGCCGGGCGGCCTCGCTGCGCGGCTCGACGGCGAAGCCGGGCGCGATGGTGCAGAGCTTGGCCGCCTGCTCCTGGATCGCGGCGACGACCTTCGGGTGCTGGTGGCCGATGTTGGTGTTCACCAGCTGGGAGGAGAAGTCGAGGTAGCGGTTGCCCTCGTAGTCCCAGAAGTACGAACCCTCGGCGCCGGCCACCGCGAGGGGGTCGATCAGCGCCTGGGCGGACCACGAGTGGAAGACGTGCGCGCGGTCGGCGGCCTTGACGGCCTGGCCTGCGGCTGAGTCAGCGGTGGGGATGCTCATGCGGCAAGCCTATGGAGCGCCGGGGCCGCAAGGCAGTTGCACCATGTCACCCGATCCGCGCGTCGCCGTGACAGGGTGGCAAAGCGCCGGGGGCGCGGGCGGCCGCGCTGTGCGCGCAACTGCCCGCGCCCCCTGGGTGCGCCGGTCGCGTCGGTCGGTCAGATGGCGGTCATGACGTGCTTGACGCGGGTGTAGTCCTCGAAGCCGTAGGAGGACAGGTCCTTGCCGTAGCCGGACTTCTTGAAGCCGCCGTGCGGCATCTCGGCGACCAGCGGGATGTGGGTGTTGATCCAGACGCAGCCGAAGTCCAGGCGGCGGGACATCCGCATGGCGCGGGCGTGGTCCTTCGTCCAGACGGAGGAGGCGAGCGCGTACTCGACACCGTTGGCGTAGCCGACGGCCTGGTCCTCGTCGGTGAACTTCTGCACGGTGATGACCGGGCCGAAGACCTCGCGCTGGATGATCTCGTCGTCCTGCTGCAGGCCGGAGACGACGGTGGGGGCGTAGAAGTAGCCCTTGTCGCCGACCCGGTGGCCGCCGGCCTCGACCTTGGCGTGCTCGGGCAGGCGCTCGATGAAGCCGGTGACCTGGGCGAGCTGGTTGGCGTTGTTCAGCGGGCCGTAGAGGACGTCCTCGTCGTCGACGCCGCCGGTCTTGGTGTCGGCGGCGGCCTTGGCGAGGGCCTCGACGAAGGCGTCGTGGATGGACTCGTGCACCAGGACGCGGGTGGCGGCGGTGCAGTCCTGGCCGGCGTTGAAGAAGCCGGCCACCGAGATGCCCTCGACGGCCTCGGCGATGTCGGCGTCCTCGAAGACCACGACCGGGGCCTTGCCGCCGAGCTCCAGGTGGACGCGCTTGACGTCCTTGGAGGCGGACTCGGCGACCTGGATGCCGGCGCGGACGGAGCCGGTGATGGAGGCCATCGCCGGGGTGGGGTGCTCGACCATGAGCCTGCCGGTCTCGCGGTCGCCGCAGATGACGTTGAAGACGCCGGCCGGCAGTTCCATGTCCTTGAGGATGCCGCCGATGATCTCGGCCAGCAGCACGGTGGAGGCCGGGGTGGTGTCGGAGGGCTTGAGGACGACGGTGTTGCCCGCGGCGATCGCCGGGGCGAACTTCCAGACCGCCATCATCATCGGGTAGTTCCACGGCGCGACCTGGGCGCAGACGCCGACCGGCTCGCGGCGGACGATCGAGGTCATGCCGTCCATGTACTCGCCCGCGGCCTTGCCCTCGAGGAGGCGGGCGGCGCCGGCGAAGAAGCGGATCTGGTCGACCATCGGGCCGATCTCCTCGGAGAGGGTCAGCCCGCGCGGCTTGCCGGTGTTGCGGCACTCGGTGTCGACGATCTCCTCGGCGCGGGTCTCGACCGCGTCGGCGATCTTCAGCAGGAGCTTCTGGCGGGTGGACGGCGTGGCGTCGCGCCATACCGGGAACGCCTCGGCGGCGGCGGCCATCGCAGCGTCGACGTCGGCGGCACCGGAGAGCGGGGAGGTCGCGTACGCCTCGCCGGTCGTCGGGTCGATCACGTCCAGCGTGCGGCCGTCCGCCGCATCGACGAACTCGCCGTTGATGTAGTTGCGCAGCGTACGAAGGTCGCTCACGGGTCTCTCCTCGGTCTGGGCCTGCGGCGTTGCAGAATCCGGCGCCAGGGTACCTCCGGCGCACGGCTGGCCGGGTCGGACCGGCCGCGGTCCACTGGGGGTGTGCACGCCTGCGCGTGTACGTGGCCCAGGCTACCCAAAGACCGACGGTATCGACAGGTGTCACGCTCGGATACGACGCAATCCGCATGCAATTTTGGAAACCGCGACGAAATCAGCAGGGCGATGGCTTGCGCGGCGCCCGGCGATCGTGCACAGTTGCGACGTGGCCAACCGCGACCGGAACGCCAGCGTTCCCCTCGACGCCGCCTCCAAGGCGATCATCGAACAGCTCCAGGAGGACGGACGCCGTCCGTACGCCGCCATCGGCAAGGCCGTCGGCCTGTCGGAGGCGGCCGTGCGACAACGCGTCCAGAAGCTGCTCGACCAGGGCGTGATGCAGATCGTCGCCGTCACCGATCCCCTCACCGTCGGGTTCACCCGCCAGGCGATGGTGGGCATCCGGGTGGAGGGCGACATCGAGCCGGTCGCCGACGCGCTGGCCGCGCTCGACGAGGTCGACTACGTCGTCTGCACCGCAGGCTCGTTCGACCTGCTGGCCGAGCTGGTGTGCGAGGACGACGAGCACCTGCTCGAAATGATCAACAAGCGCATCCGCGCGCTTCCCGGCGTGCGGAGCACCGAGAGCTTCGTTTATCTGAAGCTCCGGAAACAGACCTACACCTGGGGCACCAGATGACAGCCGACCCGGCGCAGAAGGACCTTTCCAAGACCGCCTACGACCACCTGTGGATGCACTTCACCCGCATGTCGTCGTACGAGAAGTCCCCCGTCCCCACCATCGTGCGCGGTCAGGGCACCTACGTCTGGGACGACAAGGGCAAGAAGTACCTCGACGGCCTCGCCGGCCTGTTCGTCGTACAGGCCGGCCACGGCCGCGAGGAGCTCGCCGAGGCCGCCGCCAAGCAGGCCAAGGAGCTGGCCTTCTTCCCGGTCTGGAGCTACGCCCACCCCAAGGCCGTGGAGCTCGCCGAGCGCCTGGCCAACCTCGCCCCGGGCGACCTGAACAAGGTCTTCTTCTCGACCGGCGGCGGCGAGGCGGTCGAGACCGCCTGGAAGCTCGCGAAGCAGTACTTCAAGCTGACCGGCAAGCCGACCAAGTACAAGGTCATCTCGCGCGCCGTCGCCTACCACGGCACCCCGCAGGGCGCCCTGTCGATCACCGGTCTGCCGGGCCTGAAGGCCCCGTTCGAGCCGCTGGTGCCCGGTACCCACAAGGCGCCCAACACCAACATCTACCGCGCCCCCGAGTACCTCCAGGGCCCGGACGGCACCGTCGACCCCGAGGCCTACGGCCGCTGGTGCGCCGACCAGGTCGAGCAGGCCATCCTCTTCGAGGGCCCGGACACCGTCGCCGCCGTCTTCGTCGAGCCGGTGCAGAACGCCGGCGGCTGCTTCCCGCCGCCGCCCGGGTACTTCCAGCGCCTGCGCGAGATCTGCGACCGCCACGACGTGCTGCTCGTGTCGGACGAGGTCATCTGCGCCTTCGGCCGCCTCGGCACCATGTTCGGCGCCGACAAGTTCGGCTACCAGCCCGACATGATCACCTGCGCCAAGGGCATGACCTCGGGCTACTCCCCGATCGGCGCCACGATCATCTCGGACCGCATCGCCGAGCCGTTCTACAAGGGCGACAACACCTTCCTGCACGGCTACACCTTCGGCGGCCACCCGGTGTCCTCCGCGGTCGCGCTGGCCAACCTCGACATCTTCGAGCGCGAGGGCCTCAACCAGCACGTCCTCGACAACGAGTCGCGCTTCCTGGGCACCCTGGACAAGCTGCGCGACCTGCCGATCGTCGGCGACGTCCGCGGCAACGGGTACTTCTACGGCATCGAGCTCGTCAAGGACAAGGCCACCAAGGAGTCCTTCAACGACGACGAGGTCGAGCGCGTGCTCTACGGCTTCCTGTCGAAGGCGCTCTTCGACAACGGCCTGTACTGCCGCGCCGACGACCGCGGCGACCCGGTCGTCCAGCTGGCCCCGCCGCTGATCTCCGACCAGTCGACCTTCGACGAGATCGAACAGATCCTGCGGGTCAGCCTCACCGACGCGTGGGCGAAGATCTGACCTTCCCTCCCACCCTCCGCCGCAGGGCGGCCCCGGACCACCGGGGCCGCCCTGCGGCGTTGCGGTCCACCGGCTCCGTCCTGCGGCGACGGGCAAATCGACCGCCGATCCGACCGCCGGAATAACGGCGATTTGCCCGGGGATGGGCCAGTGTGCCGCAACCGCACCGCGACCTGTTCGTTCTAATCTGACGACTGTCATATCCCACCAGGCACCAGGATGGATCTCCATGTCAGCGGCCCCGCCCGACAACGACGTGCTCTGGGCCCGAGGAATCGTCAAGTCCCACCACGGCACCCCGGCCCTGCGCGGCGTCTCCCTCGCGGTCCGCGAGGGCGAGGTCCTCGCCGTCACCGGCCCCCGCGGCTCCGGCAAGAGCACCCTGCTCGGCTGCCTGTCCGCCCAGCTGACGGTCGACGAGGGCGAGGTCTGGTTCCACAGCTCCCCCGTGCACACCCTCACCCGGGCCGGCCGGGAGAAGCTCCGCCGCGAACGCTTCGGGTGGGTCGGCTCCGAACCCCACCTGGTGCCGGAACTGACGGCCCGGGAGAACGCCGCCCTGCCGCTGCTGCTCGCCGGGGCCGGCCGCCGCGCCGCCCACACCGCCGCCGTCGAATGGCTCGAGCGCCTCGACGTCGCCGACGTCGCCGGGCTGCGTCCCGCCGAACTGACCCAGGCCCAGCGCCAGCGGATCGCCGTCGCCCGCGCCCTCGCCCCGCTGCCCCCGGTGGTCTTCGCCGACGACCCCGGCGCCCCGCTGCACCGCGAGGAACGGGAGCAGGTGCTGCGGATACTCGCCAGCGCCGCCCGCAGCCACGGGCTGACCCTCCTGCTCGCCACCCACGACCCGGAGCCGGCCGGCCAGGCGGACCGCACCCTCACCCTCGTCGACGGCCGGATCGCCGGCACGGCGACGGCCCCTGCCGCCGGCTCCACCGCCGTCACGGCCGCGCGCTGAGAGCCGGGAGAACGACGTTGTTCCCACTCCGACTGGTCAGGGGCTACCGGGCGACCGACCTGGGCCGCTGGCTGCTCACCGCGATCGCCGCCGCCACCACCGCCGCCTTCCTGCTCCGCTCCCTCGGCCGCGCCCTCGGCGAACCCGCCGCCACCTCCGTGCCCCGGCTGCTGTGGTGCCTGCCGGCCCTCGCCGCCGTCGGCTGGCTGGCCGCGGCCGCCGCCCGCGCCGTCCCCGCCCAGCACCCCGAGCGGATCGCCGGCCTCGCCGCCGCAGGCTACGGCCCGGGCCGCATCCGGCTGCTGATCGCCGTAGAGACCGCCCTCGCCGCCGCGCTCGGCAGCGTGCTCGCCCTGCTGCTCTTCCTCGTGCTGCGCAACGACATCGCCGGCCCCGAACTCGCCGCCGACCTCGGCATGGGCACCCGGCTGCCGGCCGCCGCCCCGGTCACCCTGCTCGTCCTCGTCCCGCTGGTGGCGGGCCTCGCCGCCGCAGCGGCCATCCCCCTCGACGAAGCCCTGCCCGGCACCCCCGCCGCTCCCCCGGCCGTCGGCTTCCACCCCGTGCGGATCGCCGTCCCGACCGGCCTCACCGTCGTCGGCATGGCCCTCGAGCTGTACGGGCTGCGCCCCGGCGCCGAACAGGACGGCCGTCCGGTCGAGCTGCCCGCCCACCTCGGCTCCGTCGGCACCGCCGCCCTCACCGGCTGGGCCTTCACCGCCCTCGGGCTCGCCCTGCTCACCGCACCGCTGCTGGCCCTCGCCGGACGGCTGCTCGCCCTCCACCGGCCGGGCCCGGTACGGCTGCTCGCCGGCCGGTCGCTCACCGCGGAGGCCCGCCGGCTCGCCACCCCGTTGGCCGTACTGACCCTCGGTCTCGCCGTCCTGACCGCGGCCCTCGCCTACGGCGACGACCCGGACGTCCCGGTCACCGTGGCGGTGCTGCTGCTCGTCGGCTGCGCCGTCGGGGCGGTGGCCGCCCGCGCACTGGAGATCCACGCGGCGCGGCGCGAGATCACCGCGACCCTCGTCCGGCTCGGCACCGAGCAGCGGACGCTCACCGCCGCGGCCGCCGCCCGGGCCGGCGCCGCAGCGGCCGTGCTGCTGTTCACCGGCGGGCTGACGGCGCTGTTCGCGGCGGCCTGCCTGGTCTGACCGTCTGACCTTCTGGCCGTCTGACCTTCTGACCGCGCACCGGAATGCGCCGAGCGGTGGACACCCGTGGGTGTCCACCGCTCGATGCTTCGGCGCCTCAGGGGCTTCCTCGGTGGTGTGTCAGCCCGCGGCGGCCAGCTGGCCGCAGGCGCCGTCGATCTCCTGGCCACGGGTGTCGCGGACGGTCGTCGGCACGCCGTGGGCCTGCAACCGCCGGACGAACTCCCGCTCGTCCTCGGGACGCGAGGCCGTCCACTTGGAACCCGGGGTGGGGTTCAGCGGGATCAGGTTCACGTGCACCCGGCGGTTCTTGATCAGCCGGCCGAGCAGGTCGGCCCGCCACGCCTGGTCGTTGATGTCCTTGATCAGGGCGTACTCGATGGAGATCCGGCGGCCGGACTTGTCCGCGTAGTTCCACGCGGCCTCCAGCACCTCGTCGACCTTCCAGCGGGTGTTCACCGGCACCAGCTCGTCGCGGAGCTCGTCGTCGGGCGCGTGCAGCGACAGCGCGAGCCGGCAGCTCAGGCCCTCGTCGGCGAAGCGGTACATCGCCGGCACCAGGCCGACCGTGGAGACCGTGATGCCGCGCTGCGAGAGGCCGAACCCGTCCGGAGCCGGGTCGGTGAGGCGGCGGATCGAAGCCAGCACCCGGTTGTAGTTCGCCAGCGGCTCGCCCATGCCCATGAACACCACGTTGGACAGCCGGGCCTCGCCGCCGGGCACCGCGCCGCTCTTCAGGTCCCGCATCCCGGAGGCGATCTGCTCGACGATCTCCGCCGTCGACAGGTTGCGGGTCAGACCGGCCTGGCCGGTCGCACAGAACGGGCAGTTCATGCCGCAGCCGGCCTGCGAGCTGATGCACATGGTCACCCGGTCCGGGTAGCGCATCAGCACCGACTCGACCAGGGTGCCGTCGAAGAGCTTCCACAGCGTCTTGCGGGTCGCGTCGTCGTCGCAGGAGACGTGCCGGACCACCGACATCAGCTCGGGCAGCAGGCTCTCGGTGAGCTTCCCGCGGCTCGCCGCCGGAATGTCCGTCCAGGTCGCCGGGTCGTCCGACAACCGGCCGAAGTAGTGGTTGGACAACTGCTTGGCGCGGAACGGCTGCTCGCCCAGCTCGGCGACGGCCTCCTTGCGCTCGGCGGGGCTGAGGTCGGCAAGGTGTCGCGGGGGCTTGGCGCCGCGCGGCGCGACGAAGGTGAGTTCTCCGGGCTTAGGCATGGTGCATCCAGTGTCGCAGATGCGGAATCGTCCTCGGCCCGGCGCCGTGGGCGCCCGACTGCGGAGGCACGGGACGCCGCGAGCCCCGGGCGTCGGGGCCCGGGGCTCGCAGGGGGTGGAGCAGGTGGTGCGGCTCAGCCGCCGACGAACGCGGCCAGCAGCAGCCAGGCCACGGGGGCGGTCGGGAGCAGGGAATCGAGCCGGTCCATGATGCCGCCGTGGCCCGGCAGCAGGGTGCCCATGTCCTTGATGCCCATGTCGCGCTTGATCATGGACTCGGCCAGGTCGCCCAGGGTGGCGGTGACCGCCGCGCAGCCGCCCAGGATCAGGCCCTGCCACCAGGCACCGTCGTCGATCACGTACTCCATCAGCAGCGCGCCCGCGATCATCGACAGGCCGATGCCGCCGGCTAGGCCCTCGCGGGTCTTGCCGGGGCTGATCGTCGGCGCGAGCTTGTTCCGGCCGAACTTGTAGCCCACCGCGTACGCGCCGGTGTCGCTGCAGATGGTGACCACGAGGAAGATCAGGATGCGCCAGGCCCCGTCGTCGGCGGCCAGCATCAGCGCCACGAAGGTCGCCAGGAACGGGACGTAGAAGGCGGTGAAGACACCCGCCGTTATGTCCCGCAGGTAGTTCTCCGGGGGCTTGCTCATGCGCCAGACCAGCACCGCCAGGCCGGTGAGCGCCAGGACGGCGGACGCCCACTGCCCGCCCGCCGTGTAGCCGACGAGCGGCATCGCCACCGCGCCGGCGATCAGCGGGACCATCGGCACGTGCACGCCCTTGGTCTCCGCGAGGCGGGAGTTCAGCTCCCAGACGCCGACCGCGACGGCCGCGATCACGACCACCAGGAACAGCGCTTTGACGAAGAACAGCGAGGCGACGATCACCGCGCCGAGGCCGACCCCCACGCCTATCGCGGCCGGCAGATTGCGGCCGCCGCGCTGCTTGCGGGGCTGCTGGTCGGTTGGGGCCACGGGCGTCTCCTGCGCGGGGGGCATGGTCCGATTCTGTGCCGCAGTGCCCCTTCGGTACACCACAGGCTGCTGCGAGTGACCCGTTCGGGGCCGACGCGGACCGCCGGCCCGGGGGCCACTCGCAGCAGAGAACTCGGTGGCGAGCATTTCGGTTCCGCCCCGGCGGCCGTGGGGGTCGGGGGCGTCGTTCATCAGACTTCGAGAAGCTCGGCTTCCTTGTGCTTCAGCAGCTCGTCGATCTGGGCCACGTAGCGGGCCGTGGTGTCGTCGAGCTCCTTCTCGCCGCGGCGGCCCTCGTCCTCGCCGACCTCGCCGTCCTTGACGAGCTTGTCGATGGCGTCCTTGGCCTTGCGGCGGATGGAGCGGATCGAGACCTTGGCGTCCTCGCCCTTGCCGCGGGCGACCTTGATGTACTCCTTGCGGCGCTCCTCGGTCAGCTGCGGGAACACCACACGGATGATGGAGCCGTCGTTGGACGGGTTGACGCCGAGGTCCGAGTCGCGGATCGCGGTCTCGATGTTGCGCAGCGCGCTCTTGTCGAACGGCGTGATGACCGCCATCCGCGGCTCCGGCACGGAGAACGAGGCGAGCTGGTTGATCGGCGTCAGGGCGCCGTAGTAGTCCGCGACGATCTTGTTGAACATCGCCGGGTGGGCACGGCCGGTGCGGATGGCGGCGAAGTCGTCCTTGGCGACGGCGACGGCCTTCTCCATCTTCTCCTCGGCCTCGAGGAGGGTCTCTTCGATCACTGTCTGCTCCCTGTCCGGTTCATCTGCTGTAGTCCCGTACCGGTGCCCCGGACGGCTGATTGCTGCTCAGGGCCGGGCGGAGTCCTGGCTGATGAGTGTGCCGATCTTCTCACCCTTCACCGCCCGGGCGATATTGCCCTCGGCCAGCAGCTCGAAGACCAGGATCGGCAGGTCGTTGTCCTTGCACAGGGTGATGGCCGTCAGGTCCGCCACCTTCAGGTCGCGGGCGATCACCTCGGTGTAGTCCAGCGAGTCGAACCGGACCGCCTCAGCGTTGGTCCGCGGGTCGGAGTCGTAGACCCCGTCGACGCCGTTCTTGCCCATCAGCAGCACCTCGGCGTGGATCTCCAGCGCGCGCTGCACCGCCGTCGTGTCGGTGGAGAAGTACGGCATGCCCATACCGGCGCCGAAGATCACCACACGGCCCTTCTCCAGGTGCCGCACCGCGCGCAGCGGCAGGTACGGCTCGGCGACCTGGCCCATCGTGATGGCGGTCTGGACGCGGGTCTCGATGCCTTCCTTGATCAGGAAGTCCTGCAGCGCCAGGCAGTTCATCACGGTGCCGAGCATGCCCATGTAGTCCGAGCGGGCCCGGTCCATGCCGCGGACCTGCAGCTCGGCGCCGCGGAAGAAGTTGCCGCCGCCGATCACCACGGCCACCTCGGTGCCGGCGCGGACGACGGTCGCGATCTCGCGGGCGATCGCGTGCACCACGTCCGGGTCCACGCCCAGGCCGCCGCCGCCGGCGAAGGCCTCACCCGACAGCTTGAGCAGCACCCGGCGGCGCGAACCGTCCTGCGTGTCCCGGCCGGTCTCCAGCGTCTCCTGCATGGACTTCTCCTTCTCCACCTGCGGGCTCGCAGGACTGCATGTGCTGCTCACAACGCCGGGAGTGAGGTGCCCGGCTCTGTGCGTACACGCTGGGCGCGTACACGCGAGGAGGCCACTGCCGCGGGAACCGGTACGGTGTCCTGCACGGCAATGGCCTCCTCGTCGTTCGTGGTGCCGACGCGCCCCCCGAGGGGTGCTGGAGAGCCCGATCGGCGCGTTCCCGGCCGCGACTGCGGCCCGGGGCGCTTCCTACCTTAGGCCGGAAGCGCCGCGGAACGGATTTCAGGCGCCGACGCGGAAGCGGACGAAGCGCTTGAGGGCGACGCCGTTCTCCTCGAGGACCTTGGCGACGGTCTTCTTGTTGTCCTTGGCGAACGCCTGCTCCAGAACGGAGTTCTCCTTGACGAAGCCGGTCACGCGGCCCTCGACGATCTTCGGCAGGGCAGCCTCGGGCTTGCCCTCCTCGCGAGCGGTGGCCTCGGCGACGCGGCGCTCGTTCTCGAGGTCCTCGGCCGGGATGTCCTCGCGGGAGAGGTACTTCGGCGCGAAGGCGGCGATGTGCTGCGCGACGTCCTTGGCGACCTCGGCGTTCTCCTTGTCGAGCTCGACGAGGACGCCGATGGTCGGCGGGAGGTCCGGGTCGGACTTGTGCATGTAGACGCCGACGTAGCCGTCGCCGTCGAACTGCGCGAAGCGACGGAAGACGATCTTCTCGCCCAGGGTGGCG
The DNA here is from genome assembly GCF_040680995.1 of Kitasatospora sp. NPDC051914. NCBI lineage: Bacteria > Bacillati > Actinomycetota > Actinomycetes > Kitasatosporales > Streptomycetaceae > Kitasatospora > Kitasatospora sp. NPDC051914. Next base: position 17,032 of record NZ_JBFAXX010000066.1, on the reverse strand, counting down.
TTGGCCTCGTCCACGAACTGCTGGACGGTCTGGCCGGCGGCGATCTCGGAGGCCAGGGCGGCCTCGAGGTCGGCCGGGGAGGTGGCGGCGACGTGCGCGGCGATCGCGTTGGCGACCTCGACGAACTTGCCACCCTTGGCGACGAAGTCGGTCTCGCAGTTCAGCTCGACCAGGACGCCGGCCTTGTTGCCCTCGGCGATCAGCGAGGCGACGGCGCCGTTGGAGGCGTCACGGCCCTCGCGCTTGGCCACGCCCTTCTGGCCCTTGATGCGAAGGAGCTCGACGGCCTTCTGGACGTCACCCTCGGCCTCGTCCAGGGCCTTCTTGCAGTCCATCATGCCGGCGCCGGTGAGCTCACGGAGCTTCTTGACGTCCGCGGCGGTGAAGTTCGCCATGGTGTGATCTCTTCTCACGTCTCGCGTGTCTGCGTGGGGTGGTGCGAGGGCCGGTGGTTCGGCCCCGGCACGGGAGAGAGGGGCACCTACCGGTGTCGTACCCGGCGGGTGCCCCTCACCCTTGGTACGTCAGGCCTGCTCGGCCTCGGCGGCCGGAGCCTCGGCGGCGGGGGCCTCGGCGGCCGGAGCCTCGGCGGCCTTCTGGCCCTCGAGGATGTCCTTCTCCCAGTCGGCCAGCGGCTGGTCGGCGCCCGGCTCGGCCTTCGCGTCGCCCTTGGCGACACCGGCACGGGCCTTCAGGCCCTCGGCGACGGCGTCGGCGATCACACGGGTCAGCAGGGTGACGGAGCGGATCGCGTCGTCGTTGCCCGGGATCTTGTAGTCGACCTCGTCGGGGTCGCAGTTGGTGTCGAGGATGGCGACGACCGGGATGTTGAGCTTCCGGGCCTCGCCGACCGCGATGTGCTCCTTCTTGGTGTCCACGATCCACACGGCGCTCGGAACGCGCTGCATGTCGCGGATACCGCCGAGGGTCTTCTCCAGCTTGTCGTACTCACGCTGGAGGACCAGGAGCTCCTTCTTGGTGAGGCCGGAGCCGGCCACATCCGTGAAGTCGATCTCGCTGAGCTCCTTGAGGCGCTGCAGACGCTTGTAGACGGTCGAGAAGTTGGTCAGCATACCGCCGAGCCAGCGCTGGTTCACGTAGGGCATGCCCACGCGGGTGGCCTGCTCGGCGATGGCCTCCTGGGCCTGCTTCTTGGTGCCGACGAAGAGGATGCTGCCGCCGTGGGCAACGGTCTCCTTGACGAACTCGAAGGCGCGGTCGATGTAGTTCAGCGACTGCAGGAGGTCGATGATGTAGATGCCGTTGCGCTCCGTGAAGATGAAGCGCTTCATCTTCGGGTTCCAACGACGGGTCTGGTGACCGAAGTGGACGCCGCTCTCCAGCAGCTCCCGCATCGTGACGACGGCCATGGCCGTGCTCCTCAGGTTTTGCGCCCGGCGCGCCGCTCCGCGGGGGAGGCGGGGAGCCGAGTCTCTCGGTTGTCTCCGCAGCGGCCGGGTGACCGCCACGCCTGACGCCCCGTACGTGCCAAGCCGCCTCGGCCCGGCGCGGCGATGGCCGCAGCGGGCTCGGCGGACCGAGCGGCACTCGCACCGGAGGAGCCCGGCCGGCCCCTTGCGGGGCGGCCGCTCCACCTGTGGCGGGGCGTGCGAAGTCGACCCGGTGGACCGGGTCGCGTGTGAAGTGTACGGGAAGGCCCGAGTTGCGGGCGACTCCGGCAGGTGCGGGCGGGCCCCGGAACGCGTCCGGGCCCGGAAGCGGGGCGGACCGGGCCGGCCGGGTCGAGGGGGGTCGGGTCGAGGGGGTCGGCGGAGGTGGGGCCCTCGCCGGAGCAGGTGCCGGCGCGGCTTCCGTGGTCGTCGGGTGCCGGCGCGGCGGAGGTGAGCGGTGATCAGTTCGAGGGATCAGTTCAGCAGGGGGTGGCGAAGTGTTCATTCCGGAAGGGGCGCGTGTTGCGCGGTGGTGCGGGGATGTTCACCCGTCCGGGCGACAGCGGTTCTCCACAGGGCCGGGTTGTCCACAAGCCTCGGGGCGGTGCCGGTGCGATGCGTGACAAGGGGCCACGCTGGCCGGCATGAGTCGTTCGTTCTCCTCCGCGGGGCCGTCGCGCCTGCTCCGCCTGCGTCCGCCGTCGCCCCTGCGGCTGTTGTGGTTGTCGGTGGCGCGGTGGTTTCCGATGCCGCGACGGCTCGGCTCTGCCCGGACCGTCCTGCCTCCACCGGCGCCGGACCGGCGGCACTGGCCGGTGATGCTGGCGCTCGTGCTCGCGGCGGTGTTCACCACAGCGCCGCCATCGCCCGGGGCGGGGGCCGCCGACGCTGTCGGGGTGGAGGGAGCGGTGGGGGTGGTCGGTGTCGTGGGGCCGGCCGGTGCGGCACCGGCGCAGAGGGGCGGACGGGTGTGGCCGGTCGGCGGACCTGCCGGGGTGCTGCGCCGGTTCGAGCCGCCGGCTGAACGATGGGCTGCCGGGCACCGCGGTGTCGACCTCGCCGCTGCCGTCGGGACACCCGTACGGGCCGCTGCGCCCGGCGTCGTCTCCTTCTCGGGCACGGTCGCCGGCCACCCGGTGGTGACGGTGACCCACACCGGCTCGGGCGACCCGCCCCTGCGGACGACGTACCTGCCGGTGGAGGGTTCCGCCCCGCTCGGCACGGCCGTGCCGGCGGGCGCGGTCATCGGGACGGTCGCCGACGGCGCACCCCACTGCAGGGCCGGCAGCTGTCTGCACTGGGGACTGCTGCGCGGCCCGCGGTACCTCGACCCGCTCGCCCTGCTCGGCTCCGGTCGGGTCCGCCTGCTGCCGCTCCACGGCCGAGCCGGCCCGGGCGGCACGAGCGGCCCGGCAGGGCGACGGCCGGTGTCGTCCTCGCTGCCCGATCTGCCGTGCCCTCAGGCGGAGCCGGCCAGCCCGTCCAGTGCCAGCGCGACAGCAGCGTCGGCAATTGCCGCCGCCTCGTCCGCCGTGGCCCGCTCGGCCTGCCGGGACGCCGACTCCACCACGCCCTGCAGCAGGACTGCGGCGAGCCGCGGGTTCTCGTGGCCGAGTTTGCGAAGCGCGTCCACGACGAGGGTGATCAGGCCTGCATGCGCTGCCCGGATCCGCTCGCGCGCAGCATCGTCCAGCTCCAGCTCGGAGATGGCGGCAACGGCGACGTGCCGCGGGTCGGCCGCCAGGTGGAGCTGGCCCCTGACGTACGCCTCGAGCCGGTCCCGGGCACTGTCGCACGCCGCCATGCCTGCCTCGATCTCGGCGGCCCAGAGCGGGAGGTCCACCGCGCACAGCTCCTCGACCACAGCCGCACGGGAACGGAAGTACTCGTAGACGGACGACCGGGCCAGACCCGCCCGTGCCGCGATGGCCGAGAAGGTCAGCGCCTCCCGGCCGCCCTCCGCAAGCAGGACGCGAGCGGCATCAAGGAGGGCAGCCCGCTGCAACTGTCGATGCTCGGCCACAGTGGCGGCCCGGATCTTCGGCACGTTCCCTACTTTACGGAGCCTTACAGGTGGAGAAGGTGCCACCACGCATCCCGGCCGCGTGGGCCCTGAGCAGCACTCCGGCCGCATCCCGGTGCGTCAGCGCGCGTCCGACAACTTCGCGCGCAGCTGCAGTACGGACTTGGTGTGGATCTGACTGACCCTGCTCTCCGTGACGCCGAGGACCTGCCCGATCTCGGCGAGCGTGAGGCCCTCGTAGTAGTAGAGCGTCACCACGGTCTTCTCCCGCTCGGGCAGGGTGTTGACGGCGGTGGCGAGCAGCCTGCGGAGTTCGCGGTCCTCGGCGATTTCCACCGGGTTGTCCGCACCCGTGTCCTCCAGGGTGTCCATCAGGGTGAGGGCGTCGCCGCTCTCCCCGATGGGGTGGATCAGCTCGTCGAGGGCCATGACGTTGGCCAGGGAGAGCTGGCTGAAGATGGTGTGCAGCTCTTCCAGCGCGATGCCCATCTCGGCCGCGACCTCGGGGTCGTGCGGTGTCCGGCGGAGCCGGGCCTCCAGGGTCGCGTACGTCCGCTCGACGGTCTTGGCCTTCTGCCGCACCGACCGGGGAATCCAGTCCAGGGCCCGGAGCTCGTCGATGATCGCCCCGCGGATCCGGCTGATCGCGTAGGTCTCGAACTTGATCGCCCGATCGATGTCGAACTTCTCGATCGCGTCGATCAGCCCGAAGACACCGGAGGACACGAAGTCCGCCTGCTCCACGTTGGCCGGGAGACCGACGCCGACCCGGCCGGCCACGTACTTGACCAGCGGCGAATAGTGCAGGATCAGCTGCTCCCGCAGCCGCGGGTCGCCGGACTCCTTGTACGAGCGCCAAAGCATCTCCAACGCGCTGCGCTCGGTGGGCACTTTCGTCCCCCGGCCGGACGACGGCCGCCCGGTCTGCGCGGTCGGTTGCGGCTGCCCGGTTTGCTCGGACTGTTCGGACTGCTCGGACTGCTCGGCGGACGGTGCCGTGGGTGCAGCGGGACGGGCCTGCTGCAGATGCCCTGGCGTCGGGCAGGCGGGTTGCACCTGCCCGGGCTCGGGGTGGGCTCCGGGACGGTCGGGCGGAGCAGCCTGGCGTCCGACCTCCGCCGCGGTCGATCCGTTGCGAGCCGCCTCCTGACCGCACGGCTGGGAGTCCTCCGACTCGCGTGGCGCCACCGGCCGTCCGACGGTCTCCACACCGTCGGGGACGCGTTCGTGCCCGCCGCCGAACGTGGAGGACGGTGGATTCGGCTTCACCGGTGACGGAAGCCTCCGGGGTGTCCCCGGACCGCTGCCTGTCGCACGGCCGGCACCCGACGGCCGAATGCCCGACGGCGGCCGGTCCCCGCCCCCGCTCTGCGAAGCGCTGCGGGCCGGTGGCGGCTGGTCCGCGTGAGCGTGGACACGGCCGTGGGTCGGCTCCGTCTCGTACGACGCCGCACCACGTCGGCCACCTGGATCCGCGCTCCCGGATGCGGGCGTCCTGGCCGCAGGTGCCCCCTCCGCCGGTCCCCCGCCCGGACGACCGCCGATGTGCTCCGCCGAGGGGCGCTCGACCTCGGCCGAGTCGCGCCCGCCGTGCTCGCCGGGATGCCCAGCTGCGCGCCCACCGCCGTACCCGAAGGGCGTCGGGCCGCAGGCAACGGCTTCCGCGGCAGCGAGGTCCGGTGCCGGCCGTGAGTGCGCGGCCGACAGGCCGTACGGCTGCGGAGCCGGCAGGCCCACCAGCGGTCGGGACGCCGTCGGCGAGGCGGGCAGCGCCGAGGCCTGCGCCGTCGGCACACCGGGTACGCCGGACGCCGTGGGGGCCGCCGGAGCGGGCCGCGATGCCGGTTCCGGGGCAGAACCGGCTGCCGGCGACGGTCCGGGTGCCGGCGGGACGACGACGCCCCGGGTCTCCTGCTGGCCGCGGGAGACCTGTCGAGCTGCCGAGCGGGTCGGGTTGGCGGACCGTGAGGGGTTCAACAGCGTCGGCCCCTGCGGTCCGAGGTCCGCTGCGGGACGGGCACCGGCCCCAGCCCTTCCCGCAGACCGGGCGTCACCGGTCACCCTGTGTCCCGGAATGTTTGTGGGCATGCGTTGGTCTGCGCCGTTCTGCCGAGTCATGTGCTGATAGGGAAGCCACAAAGGAGCGTAGCGTGACCGCATCGCTGCGGTGTGCTACCGCCACTCGGTCGTCCCCCGATCCGGTGGCGGACCCGGCGCGTGAACGCGACACGCGCCGGGCCGTCACCGGGTCACCGACGTCTGCGCAGATGACTGCAAATGGCTGTACGCGAGGGGCACGAGGCAGTCAGCGCCGGCGGACGAGCCTCCAGTGGGCGCCGAAGCGTTCGACGTATCCGAGCGACACCAACTCGTACAGGCGCTGCAGCACATCGTCGGGCGGAACTCCGGACTCGCGGGCGAGTCGGTCGACCGGCGCCCCGTCTGCTCCTGCGGGTACGGCCTCCAGCACTCGTGCGACGGCCGGCTCCAGGAGGTCCCGCGGCAGGACGGGGCCCGACCTGGGCGGGGCGAGATCGTCGCCGATGGCGCCGATGAGTTCGGCGATCTCGGCGGCGTCGGTCACCAGGGTCGCTCCACCGCTCCGGATCAGGGCGTGCACCCCGGCGGACAGCTCCGAGGTGACGGGGCCGGCGACCCCCATGGTGTGGCGGTTGAGGTCGCGGGCACGGCGGGCGGTGCTCAGCGCGCCACTGCGCATGGCCGCCTCGACCACGACGGTGCCGCGGGTGAGGGCGGCTATGACGCGGTTCCTCAGGACGAACCGGAAGCGGTTGGGGTGCGTGCCGGGCGGCAGTTCGCTGACCAGCAGGCCCTGCTCGGAGATGCGGCGGATGAGTTCGGCGTTGCCGGGCGGGTAGGCCGTGTCGACCCCGCAGGCCAGCACGCCGATGGTGGCGCCGCCGACTGCGAGCGTGCCGCGGTGCGCGGCGGCGTCGATGCCGTACGCCGCCCCGGAGACCACCACCCAGCCGCGTTCGGCGAGTTGTGCCGCGATCTCGCCGGCGACGTGGGCACCGTAGGCGGTACAGGCCCGGGAGCCGACCAGGGCGACGGATCGCAGGGCGAGAAGGCGGAGCGAGCCGGTGCCGCGGACCCACAGGCCGACGGGGCGCCCGTGACCGAGGTCGTCCAGCTGGCTGGGCCACTCCGGATCGCCCGGAATGATGAACCGTCCGCCGCCGCCCTGGATGCGGCGCAGGTCGGCGATCGGGTCGAGGGACGCACCTCGGGCGCGGTAGTCGGCGATCCGACCCGGGTCGAGGCCGAGAGGCCCCGGGTCCGCGCTGCCTCGGACGGCGTCGACCACGGCGATGGCCCCGAGTTCTGCGAGCCAGCGGCCCATGACGGCGTCGCCGGGCTCGATCAGCCGTGTCAGTGCGGCCCTGGCCAGTCGTTCGGGGGAGGGTGGCGGCGGGCCGCCGGGCGGGGATGGTCGTGCTTGTTCGGACGGCAGGTTGTCCCTGGCCGCGGCCCGCGGTGGGGCCTGCTGCATCGGGGCACCCGCGTCCGATTTGTCGGCCGCGGTCGGGGGCGGTGGTGCGGTGGTTGTGTGGTCCATGGTGGTCCTCCGGTGTGTGGGTGGGCGTGCCGGTCGGCGGGCGCGGCGGTGAGACCGCAGTCGGGCCGCGGAGCCCGTCCGCCGTGCCTGCGGCGGCCGTCAGGGCGGCGCCAAGTGCTGTCACTGCTCGGCACCGATGTCGCTGTCGCTGGTGCCGTCGTTGGTGCCTTCGAAGTCCGGAGCGCGGCGGTGCGGCGGTCGCTCTGCCAGCGGCCCGCGGTGCACGCCGGTCCGTAGGGCCAGGGCCGTGCGGACGTCGGGTCGGCTCGGGCGATCCCGGCCGGAGAGGTCGGCGATCGTCCAGGCCACCCGCAGCACCCGGTCGAGTCCGCGGGCCGTCAGCAGTCCGCGTTCCAGGTCGCGTTCGGCGTCGGTGAGGGCATCGGACTGCAGGCGCCACCGGGTGCGCAGTTCGTGGCCGGGGACCTCGGCATTGGTGCGCCAGGGCGTCTCTGCCAGGCGTACGGCGGCACGCCGCCGTGCCTCCCGCACGCGGGCCGCGACGGTTGCCGTGCTCTCGGCCCTGCTGTCGCGTGCCAGCAGCTCGGCCCGGGAGACCGAGGACACCCGGACTTGGAGGTCGACCCGGTCCAGGAGCGGTCCGGAGAGTCTCGCCTGGTAGCGGTTCACCATGGTCGGCGTGCACTCGCAGCCCTCGCCTCGGATCGAGTGACGGCCGCAGGGACACGGGTTGGCCGCCAGGCACAGGAGGAAGCGCGCAGGCAGACGCATGGAGCCTGCCGACCGGGCGATCATCACCTCCCCCGATTCCAGGGGCTGCCGCAGAGCGTCCAGCACCCGGACGGGGAACTCGGGTGCCTCGTCGAGGAACAGCACGCCGCGGTGCGCGAGCGAGACTGCTCCCGGTCTGGGCATGCCGCTGCCGCCTCCGACGATGGCGGGCATCGTGGTCGAGTGGTGGGGCGCGCAGTAGGGAGGGCTGTCGATGAGCGGCCGGTTGGGCGGCAGGAGGCCTGCGACGGAGTGAACGGCCGTCACCTCCAAGGCCTCGGCCTCGGTCAGTGGCGGGAGCAGTGCCGGCAGCCGTTCGGCCAGCATCGTTTTGCCTGCGCCCGGCGGGCCCTTCAGGTAGAGGTGGTGGCCCCCTGCCGCTGCGATCTCCAGTGCGTGGCGGGCCTCGTACTGCCCTGCCACGTCGGCGAGGTCGGGCCGAATCACATGCGCGGAAGCCACATCCCGTACGCCGATACCGGGCAGCAGCAGGCCTGCCAGGAGCGGGTCCGGGCGGCCGACCAGGGTTTCCGGGGCTTCCTCCGGCGGCGGTGCGTCGGTCAGCAGGGCGATCAGCTGGCGAAGGCTGCGAACGCCCATCACGGACACCCCGGGCACGAGGGAGGCTTCCGCCGCGGTCTGTTCGGCGACCACGACCTGGCGGTATCCGGCGTCGGCTGCCGCCAGCACCGAGGGAAGGACACCCCTGACGGGCCGTACCCGGCCGTCCAGGCCGAGTTCTCCGATGATGAGGAGGCCTGCGATCACAGAGGGGTCCAGTCGGTCTGCGGCTGCCAGGACCGCACAGGCGACCGCAAGATCGAAACCACTGCCGCTCTTCGGGACGGACGCCGGGCTGAGGCCGACGGTGAGCTTGCGCTGGGGCCAGGTCTCGCCGCTGTTGACGACGGCGGCACGGACGCGGTCCCGGGCCTCGGACAGTGCCTTGTCGGGGAGGCCGACCAGGGTGAATGCGGCCAAGCCGGGTTCGAGATCGGCCTGGACCTCGACCACGACACCGTCGACTCCGACGAGCGCGACCGAGCAGGTGCGGGCGAAGGCCATGTCAGACCGCCCCTCGGACGTGCTCGACCTGGGCCGCGCCCTTGAGGCGGTTGATCACTGCCACCAGGTCGATGCGGACACCGCCGGGCGGCGGTGGCGCCGGCACTGTGGCGAGGGCGGTCACTCCCCCGGCCGCGGCGATCGATTTCGCCTCCGGCTTCCTGGCGACCCGTTTCCTGGCGGCCTTCTTCGGCGCGGAGCCGGCGGCGGTCTCGCCCGATGTGGGGGACGACGCCCCAGCCCGTCCCTCGATCGCCGGCTCCGCCGTCGGAGCCGACACCTCCTGCCGGTCCGGCTGGGACGACGGGCCCGGCGGGACGGCCGATCCGTCGGCGTGCGGCCGGGGCGTCACGCGTTCGGCGAGGAGCTCGAAGTGGGTCGGCCAGCGTTCGGCCAGCCAGCGCTCCGCGAGCCTGCGCAGCCGTTCTGCCTTCGTCCGATCAATGCCCTCGGTGGGCTGCTGGAATGCGTGCTCCGACCGGGTCTTCACCTCGCAGATCGCAAGGGTGTCCCCGTCGAGCGCCACGATGTCGAGCTCACCCTCGGCGCACCGCCAGTTGCGCTCCAGGATGTGCAGGCCGTCGTGCGCGAGCCTGCGGGCGGCCACCTCTTCGCCGTATCGGCCGAGACCGTTGTTGGGACTCTGCACCGCTATCACCTCCGAGGACGGAGGTTGCCGCGGTCCCGCGGTTCGGGTCGGCACTGCGCCTCAACCTGTGGACAACCCGGGCCTGTGGATAACTCGGGTCCCTCTCAGGGGTGACTCTGCGGGGGCTGCTCTGGACATGGGGAAAACGGCGCCCCCATGCTCGGTGCACCGGAAAGGACACCGACGGTCGAATGCCGGCGGTCAGCGATCAGCGGTCGGCAGTCGGTTGCCGACGGTCGACGGTCAGTTGCCGAACGAGGCGTCGTCGGAGGGCAGCTCCAGGTCGCTCTTCGCCAGCTCCTCGATGTTGACGTCCTTGAAGGTCAGGACCCGCACCTTGCGGACGAACCTGGCCGGCCGGTACATGTCCCAGACCCACGCATCCGCCATCGACACCTCGAAGAACACTTCGCCCTGCACCGAGTGGACCTGCAGGTCGTAGTCGTTCGTGAGGTAGAACCGCCGCTCGGTCTCGATCACGAATTTGAAGAGCCCGACGACGTCCCGGTACTCCCGGTAGAGCTTGAGCTCCATCTCGGTCTCGTACTTCTCGAGGTCTTCGGCACTCATCCAGGCGTCCCCTCACTCGTCACGTCCACCCCATTGTGGACCACCGCACCCGCACTCAAAGCCGTACCGGCGGGACTGGCGGGCCATCCGTGACCAGCTGTTCGACCAGCTCGGTCAGGCCTGCCGGATAGACCGTCTCCGGGGTGTCCCGCAGCTCGCCGACCGTCCACCAGCGGACGGCCAGTAGCCGGGCGTGCTCGTCGCTGCCGGGGGCGGCGAGCCGAATGTCCCTGGTCCCGGTCCGCGCCAGATGGAACCACTGCTCCTGTTCGTACGCCTGCCCCTGAAAGGAGAACGACACCGTGCCGTACGCCACCACGGGGCCCAGCTCCACGTCGGCCAGCCCGATCTCTTCCCCGAGTTCGCGCAGGGCGGCCTCGCGCGCGCCCTCTCCGGGCTCCAGTCCGCCTCCCGGGGTGATCCACCAGGTGGTCTCCGGTACCGCAGGATCGAGCCCCCGTAGGAGCAGCACCCGGTCGTCCGGATCGAGGAGCAGCACGCGCACGGCACGGCGGCGTCGAGCAGCCAGCCCGCTCACCTCCTTCTGCGGAGCGGCCCGGTCGCGGCAGCCGGAGCGGCAGCAGGCGTACGGCGGGTCATCCGCGCCGACGCCGCTGCACCCAGTGCCCGAAGGACACCACCCACCCGGCGGCACCGGCCAGCAGGACGAGCGCACCGCCGCCGACCGCGGCATAGGAGGCCGGCACGAGCAGGCCGTGCTCCGATGTCTTCGGTCCCTTCACGGCGTCGAAGGCCGTTGTCCGGGGCAGCGCCATGATCCGGGCCGACGGCCAGGCGATGCCTTCCACCCGGGCGACGACGTCGGACGCGGCCACGGTACCGCTCGCCACATCCAGGTGGGCGCGCGAGTCGAGCGAGTTGGAGCGGGAGTCGCCGAGCAGGAAGATCCGCCCCTCGGGGACGGTGGTGCTGAAGGCAGCACCGGGGCCGATCCGCTCGTCGGCGTAGGCCTCGTCGACCGGCACGCCGTTGACGGTGAGGTGTCCGCCGGCGTCGCAGCAGGCGACGGTGTCGCCGCCGACGGCAACGACCCGCTTGACCATCGTCGCACCGCCCCAGAGCGGCTCGCTGAAGACGACGACGTCACCACGGCCGACCGACGCGCCGTCGGTCTTCCGGGCGAGCACGGTGTCCCCGGTCTGGAGCGTCGGCGACATGGAGGTGGTGGGGATGCGGTAGGGCCGGTACTGCAGGGCGATCAGACCGAAGCCGCCGACCAGCATGGCGAAGCCGACGGCGATGGCTACGCCCTGAAGCGCGGAGGCAATGTTCCGCCGGGGCTTTCGGGCCGCCGGGGTGGCGACCGGACGCTCCGTGACACTGCTCATCGCGGTCGCACCTTCCTGGCCGGGACGCGCCGTCTCGGCTCGCCCTCTTGCGGTCCGCGCCTGCGGTACGGGCACTGCGCCGGGCTCCGAGGAACCGGCGAGCCGCGGCACGTCCGAGCAGATTACTCGTCGGTACCGCGGCTCGCGCAAGAGTCGGTGGCGGATCGGCTGTCGGCCGTTCCCCGGTCCGTCCGCTCAGGGGCGGCGCCGGCGGAGCCACCAGACGGCCGGCAGCACGGCGGCCGCGCCTGCCATCGGCGGGGCGAGGGGCGCCGCGGCGGAGAGGCCCTTCTGGTCGAAGGTGTCCGGCACGGGCAGGGTGGCCCAGTCCCCGATCGGCCAGGCGACGACGAACGCACGGCCGACGACGTTGTCCACCGGAACGGTGCCGCCGCCGGGCTGGTCCTGGTGGTAGCGGGAGTCGAGCGAGTCGCCGCGGTGGTCGCCCATGACCCAGATCCGGCCGTCGGGGACCTTCACCGGCCCGAACGGCTTCTCGCCGCAGGGGGTGTTGCCGGGGTAGAGGTAGGGCTCGTCCAGTGCGATGCCGTTGACCTTGACCGGGCCGCTGCCCTGGCACTCGACGGTGTCGCCGCCGACCGCGATCACCCGCTTGATCAGGTCCTTCTCGTTGGAGGAGGGCATCAGGCCGATGAAGCTGAAGACGTTCTGGATGCCCCGGACGAAGGCATTGCTGTTCTGCTGGGTCGGCTCGTCGTTCAGCCAGCCGCCCGGGTCGTGGAAGACGACGACCTCGCCGCGCTCCGGCTCCGCACCGAACCAGGGGGTGAGCTTGTCGACCAGGACGCGGTCGCCGATCTTGAGCGTCTGCTCCATCGAGCCCGACGGGATCGAGAAGGCCTGCACGAAGAAGGTCTTGATCACCAGCGCCAGGATCAGCGCGATGCCGATCAGGATCGGCAGTTCCTTCCAGAACGACCGCTGCTTCTGCGGTCGCGAACCGCGCTCGTCGGAGCCGTCCTGTGCGGTGTCGTTGTCCTCCGCCGCCTCACTCACCACGTCCTCCGAGTCGTTCGGGGCACCGACGGGGCGACCGTCGGCGGCGACCGCCGCGCCGGCGCCTGCCGGTCCCGCGGTCTGTGCGGACTGGGCCGACCGGACCGCACGGCCCCCCGCGCCATCGGGCTCCGGGGCGCCCGAGCGGGCACCGACCACCAGATCCCCCACGACATCTCCTCCCTGCTGTGCGGACGCCCATGCGCCCGCGCTCACAGTGCCGCACAGCGGGCACCACGCTCCGTAACCGACCGTCGGCCCGCATCAGGCCTGCCCGCGAAGGCCCTGCCTGACACCGATGACGACCCGGGAACCCCGGAAGGCCACGAGACCGTGCGCCGAGCATTCCAGCACTTCTCTATCACTCCCGATCGGCCCAGCCGCGCTCCCACACGGCCGGCCCCACCATCAACCGGAGCGGTGCATGCGCCGCGACCCGGCCGACCTCCGCCTGACGGCGAACGGAAGGACGCCCAACACACCCATAACGAGCGAGGGTTCCGCAGGAGTCGGCGGCAGGCCCACCAATCCGGTGGGCGCCGGGAGCGCCGTCGCCGAAACCGGGGCGACCACACCGGTCGACCGCGCCTGGATCGAGGAGAGTGACTGTGGCACGTCGAGTTGACTGAGCCTGGGCAGCGGCCAGGCGATGAGGACGGCACGGCCGACCACGTTCTTGACCGGGATGGTGCCGCCGCCGGGATTGCCCATGTGGAAGCGGGAGTCCGCCGACAGGTCCCGGTGGTCGCCCATCACCCACAGCCTGCCGGCCGGTACGTTCACCTTGAACGGCTGGCGGGAGGGGACGTTGCCGGGCGCGAGGTAGGGCTCGTCCACGGGGGTGCCGTTGACGCTCACCCGGCCCTTCGCGTCGCAGCACTCCACGGTGTCGCCGGCGACGCCGATGACCCGCTTGATGAGGTCGTGCTCGTTGTCGGACGGCAGCAGGCCGACCGAGGAGAACGCGTGCTTGACCTGCCGCAGCACCGGCCCGTCGGTGGACGTGGTGCGGTCGGTTTCCAGCCACCCGCCCGGGTCGCGGAAGACGACGACCTCACCCCGGCCGGGCTCGTTGCCGAACCACGGCGTCAGCTTGTCCACGAGGACGCGGTCACCGATCTGGATCGTCTCCTCCATCGACCCCGAAGGGATGACGAAGACCTGGACGAAGAACGTCTTCAGCACCAGGGCGATCACCAGCGCGACGACCACCACCAGCGGTATCTCGCGCAGCAGCGAGCGCCGGCGGCGGCGGGCAGCCCGCTGGGCCGTCCTGCGGCGTTCGGCCCGGCCGCGTATCGGTGCGGACGCACCGGCCTCCTGCGGGGCCGCCTCGACCGTCCTGCCCCTACCTCGGGTGCCCATGGCCACCAGTCCCCCCTGTTGCGGCGAACGCCTCCGGCCGGTCGAGCGATGTCCAGCGGTCGAAGGGGAAGACCACCCAGTCGGCTCGGCCGATCACCCGGGACTCGGGCACGAAGCCGCCGCCGGGCTCGCCGAGGTGGTCGCGGGAGTCGCGGGAGTCGCTGCGGTGGTCGCCCATCACCCAGAGCTTGCCGGCCGGGACCACCACGTCGAAGGCCACCTTCGACGGGGCGTCGCCCGCAGCCAGGTAGGCGCTCTCGTCGATCGGCACCCCGTTCACCCGCAGCCGGCCGTCCGACCCGCAGCAGGTCACCCTGTCACCGCCCACGCCGATCACCCGCTTCACGAAGACCGTGTCACTGCCGGGGTCCAGCCCCAGGCGGTCCAGCATCTTCTGTCCCGCGGTGGGCTCGGCCGCGTACGGCAGGAAGGAGCCGGTCCCGTCGAAGACCACGACGTCGCCGCGCTGGACGTGGCCGCCGAACGCGTACGCCAACTCATTGGCCACGACACGGTCGCCGGGTCGCAGGGTGTTCTCCATCGACGCGGAAGGCACGGCGAAGGGACGGGCGACGAAGGTGTTCACCACGACCAGGAGGAGCAGGCACGTGCCGCCGATCAGCGCCAGGTCGCGCACCCACCCGGCCCCGCGGCCGGAGTCGTCGCCAGCAGCGGCAGTGGCCCCAGCGGCGTCACTGGCGTCGCCGCCGGCTCCCGTAACGTCCTCGCCGGCATCGCCGGCATCGCCGGCATCCGGGGCTCCCGCTGCAGCGGATTCCGCGGCCTGCGTACCAGCGGAAACGACCACGGACCACGACGGCGAGTCCGCACCGGCAGGTGCGGACCTTCCGTCGTGGTCCGTGGAAGGTTCGAACGTGGTCATCGGGCTGAGCTTATCCCCAAGGCCTGAAAGGCCAAGGCCTTCAGCCCCGAAGGGCGGGCTCGACCCGAGACTCCGTGCCCCGGCGAGCCGGGGCAGCGGATCAGTTCTCGCGCTTCTCCTTGATCTTCGCGGCCTTGCCGCGCAGGTCACGGAGGTAGTACAGCTTGGCGCGGCGAACGGCACCGCGGGTCACGACCTCGATCTTCTCGACGACCGGGGTGTGCACCGGGAAGGTGCGCTCCACACCGACGTTGAAGCTCACCTTGCGAACGGTGAAGGTCTCACCGACGCCGGAGCCCTGGCGGCGGATGACGACGCCCTGGAAGACCTGAACGCGGGAGCGGTTGCCCTCGATGACCCGGACGTGAACCTTGAGGGTGTCACCCGGGCGGAAGGACGGGATGTCGGAACGCAGCGAGGCCGCGTCGACAGCAGCGAGCTTGTTGCTCATGGTGCTCTCCATCGCAGACGCCACAGGCCGTCCACGGAAGTTCGTGAGAAATGATGGTGCTGCGGGCCGCATCGGCTGGCGACGAACCCCCTGTGGCGGGCGCATCGGGCCACGTAGCGGCCCCGAGGGGACGCCCAGCGACAGACAGCAGTCGCCTATTCTTCCACAGCCTCCGGCACCGGCCGAAATCGGCCTTCCGCCTCGTCCCAGACCAGGCCCAGCCGGCTGAGCGCTTCGCGCTCCTTCTTGTCGAAGGAGCCGAGCTGCCAGCGGGCGACCAGGTCCGGCCGGTTGGCCAGCGTGCGGGCGAAGGCCTCCTCGCGCCGCCAGCGGGCGATCTTGCCGTGGTGGCCGCTGAGCAGGATCTCCGGCACCTCGCGGCCGCGCCACTCGGCGGGCTTGGTGTAGACGGGGCCTTCGAGCAGGTCGGCCATGGCCCCGGGGGCGAACGAGTCGTCCCGGTGCGACTCGGCGTTGCCGAGGACGCCGGGCAGCAGCCGGGCGATGGCCTCGACCATCACCAGGACGGCGACCTCACCGCCGGCCAGGACGTAGTCGCCGATCGACGCCTCCACCACCGGCATCCGGGTGGCGGCCTCCTCGATCACCCGGCGGTCGATGCCCTCGTACCGGGCGGGCGCGAAGGCCAGCCACGGGCGTGCGGCCAGTTCCTGGGCGAGCTCCTGGGTGAACGGGCGGCCGCTGGGCGTCGGGACGACCAGTGTCGGCACCTCGCCCTCCGGCCCCTGGGCGAGCACCGCGTCGAGGGCGGCGCCCCACGGCTCGGGCTTCATCACCATGCCGGGCCCGCCGCCGTACGGGGTGTCGTCGACCGTCCGGTGCACGTCGGTGGTCCAGCTGCGGAGGTCGTGCAGGTGCACGTCGAGCTGGCCGCGGGCCCGGGCCTTGCCGACCAGGGAGACGTTCAGCGGCTCCAGGTACTCCGGGAAGATCGTGACGACGTCGATCCGCATCTCGCTCACGCCCGGGCACCGCCCGACGAATCCTCGCCGGCACCGGCGTCACGGCCGGCGGCATCGGCCGCCCCGCCGTCCGCGGCGTCGCCGGTCGTCCCGGTCTCGCCGCCCTCCGCGGTGTCCGACTCTGACTCCAGCGGCTCGATCAGACCGGGCGGCGGCGTGATCACCGCGCGCTGGTTCTCCAGATCGATGGTGGGGACGATCTGCTCGACGAAAGGCACCAGCACCTCGGTGCCATCGGGCCTGGTGACGGTCAGGAGGTCCTGGTACGGCAGGTGGACGAGCTCGGTCAGCTCGCCGACGAGGGTGCCGTCGAGAAGGACGACGTCGAGACCGATCAGCTGGTGGTCGTAGTACTCGTCCGGGTCCTCCGGGGTCTCCTCCGGGTCGACCTCGGCGATCAGCATGGTGCCGCGCAGGGCCTCGGCGCCGTTGCGGTCCTTGACGCCCGCGAATCGGAGCAGCAGCCGACCGCTGTGCACGCGGCCAGACTCGACCGTCAGCGGGCCGGCGGAGGCGGGGTCCGTGAGCAGGACCGCGCCCGGGCCGAGCCGGAGTTCGGGTTCGTCGGTGCGGACTTCGACACTGACGTCGCCCCTGATGCCGTGGGCACGGCCGATCCGACCGACGACGAGCTGCACGGTGATCGTTCTCCTGGTGTCGCCGCGCCCCGGGCGCGGTCCTGGCTCTGGCTGGCTGATTCTGAATGGCGGCGCGGATGCCCCGACGCGGATGCTCCGGCGCGGACGCCCGGGCGCGGCTGCCGTACACAACGGGCACCGCCGCACGCCGCGAAGTTGCCCGCGCGGCACACCCTCGGGCCTCAAGCTCCGCGCAAGACGCGCCCGCGGACGCGGAACGGAAGGGCCCGGCGGACGGCGGTCCGGCGCGGGCCGGGAACGCCAGAAGGGCCGACCGGGGCGGCGGGGGGCCCCCGGGGCCCCCCGGTCCCTTCGTAAAAATTAAGGCTGCCCCGG
>NZ_JBFAXX010000065.1:0-42769 GCF_040680995.1 Kitasatospora sp. NPDC051914 | reverse complement strand
TTGAAAAGATTTTACGGCCGCCGCGCACCCACCCCCAACCCCGGGGGGGCGGGGGTACCCGTCGGGGCCCCCGCGCCCCCGCCTGTCCGTCCGCGCGCTACGCGGTCGCCTTCGCGGCGGCGCGGCCCGCGGCGCGGCCGGAGAAGAGGCAGCCGCCGAGGAAGGTGCCCTCGAGGGCGCGGTAGCCGTGGACGCCTCCGCCGCCGAAGCCGGCGGCCTCGCCCGCTGCGTAGAGGCCGTCCAGGACGGTGCCGTCGGCGCGCAGCACGCGGGAGGAGAGGTCGGTCTCCAGGCCGCCGAGCGACTTGCGGGTGAGGATGTTGAGCCGCACCGCGATCAGCGGGCCCGCCTTGGGGTCGAGCAGGCGGTGCGGGGCGGCGGTGCGGATCAGCTTGTCGCCGAGGTAGCGGCGGGCCCCGTGGACGGCGGTGACCTGGAGGTCCTTGGAGAAGGGGTTGGCCATCTCGCGGTCGCGGGCCTCCACCTCGCGGCGCAGCTCGGCGGCGTCGATCAGCGCCTCGGGCGTCTTGGCGTTCATGCCGCGGATCAGCTCGTCGAGGGTGTCGGCGACGACGAAGTCGGCGCCGTGCTTCTTGAACGCCTCGACCGGCCCGGTGGCACCGGGCAGCGCGCGGCCGAGCACGCCCTTGACCGACTTCCCGGTGAGGTCCGGGTTCTGCTCGGAGCCGGAGAGGGCGAACTCCTTCTCGATGATCTTCTGGGTGAGCACGAACCAGGTGTGGTCGTACCCGGTGGTCATGATGTGCTCGAGGGTGCCGAGGGTGTCGAAACCGGGGAACAGCGGGACGGGCAGGCGGCGGCCGCGGGCGTCCAGCCAGAGCGAGGACGGGCCGGGCAGGATGCGGATGCCGTGCATCGGCCAGATCGGGTCCCAGTTCTCGATGCCCTCGGTGTAGTGCCACATCCGGTCGCCGTTGATCAGGTGGCCGCCGGCGTCGCCCGCGATGCCGAGCATCAAGCCGTCGACGTGGGCGGGCACGCCGGAGAGCATCCGCTCCGGCGGGGTGCCGAGCCGGGCGGGCCAGGCCTTGCGGACCAGTTCGTGGTTGCCGCCGATGCCGCCGGAGGCCACGATCACGGCCTGGGCCCGGAGTTCGAAGGAGCCGGTCGCCTCGCGCGAGCTGGATTCGCCGCGCTGCACGGTGCTGGGTGCCAGGATCTCGCCGTTGACGGTGTCCAGGCTGCCGCCGGTCGCCGACAGCCCGGTGACCCGGTGGCGGAAGCGGAAGTCGACCAGCCCCTTGCCGGCCGCGGCCTTCACCCGGCGGGCGAAGGGCTCGACCAGGCCGGGGCCGGTGCCCCAGGTGATGTGGAACCGGGGCACCGAGTTGCCCGGGCCGGTGGCGGTGAGCCCGCCGCGCTCGGCCCAGCCGACCACCGGGAAGAAGCGCACTCCGCGCTCGTGCAGCCAGGCGCGCTTCTCGCCGGCCGCGAAATCGACGTACGCCTCGGCCCAGCGGCGCGGCCACTCGTCCTCGGGGCGGTCGAAGCCGGCCGTGCCCAGCCAGTCCTGCCAGGCGAGATCCCGGGAGTCGCGGATGCGCATGCGCCGCTGCTCGGGCGAGTCGACCAGGAAGAGGCCGCCGAAGGACCAGTGGGCCTGGCCGCCGAGGGAGGCGGCGGGCTCCTGGTCGAGCAGGATCACCCTGCGGCCCGCCTCGGCCAGTTCGGCGGTGGCGACCAGGCCTGCCAGGCCCGCTCCGATCACGATCACGTCGGCGTCGAGTGCCATCCGGGCGGTCCTCCAGGGCTGGGAGCGGGCTTGTCGATCTCGGTGACCAGCATGGTGCGCCCTGGCGGAGCGGCGGTCAACCGGCCGGTAACCCCGCGCCCGGGAATTTCGCTCCACCGGGTAGTGGAAATCCCGAACGCTTCACCATGGAGCGTAATTCGGGCGCGGCCTGACGGAAATTCAGGCGCGAATTGCGTGTCGAATATCTGGACAACTGCGTTAACCTGCCAGTAACTTACCGAACAGTAGCTCCCCCACCCTCGCCCCCGTTTCTCTTCCCCAGGAGGAACCGTGTTCAGCCGTGCCCTGAAGCGTTCGTCCGTCCTGGTCAGCGCCGTCCTGGCGACCGCCGCCACGGGTCTGCTCGGCGCCCCCGGCGCGAGCGCCGCCGACGTCAACGGCGACTACGTCGCCCTCGGCGACTCGTACGCATCCGGAGCAGGAGTCCCCTCCCAGTACGCGGGCCTCTGCCTCCGTTCGAGCCGGAACTACGGCCACCTGGTCGCCTCCGCACTCGGCTCGGCCAGTTACCGCGACGCCACCTGCGGCGCGGCCAAGGTCTCCGACCTGACGGAGGCCCAGTACGACGCCTTCATCCGGGTCAACGACCCCCAGCTCGACTCCGTCTCCTCCGGCACCGACCTGGTCACCCTCGGCATCGGCGGCAACGAGCTCGGCACCTCCGACCTCGGCATCGGCGACGTCATCGCCACCTGCATGGCGGGTGCCGTGGTCAACCCCTTCGGCACCCCCTGCAAGGACGTCTACGCCCACGGCCACTGGGACTTCAGGTCCTGGTCCTGGAAGTGGGGCGAGGACACCCTGGTGAACCGGATCGACGCCGGCGGCCCGAGGATCGCCGCCGCCCTGCAGAGGATCCACGCCAAGGCCCCGAACGCCAAGGTGCTGCTCGTCGGCTACCCCTCCGTGCTGCCCGACAACGAGCGCAACTGCATCGGCCGCCAGCCCATCACCACCGGCGACGTCGCCTACCTGCGCGGCATCCTGCACAGGCTGAACGACACCCTCGCCGCCACGGCCGCCGCCAACGGCGCCACCTACGTCGACACCCTCACCCCGACCCGCGGCCACGACGTCTGCTCCAACGACCGCTGGATCGAGGGTGCCCTCCCCGGCTCCCCCGCCGTTCCCTTCCACCCCAACGCCACCGGCGAACAGGTCATGGCCCGTGCCGTCCTCGCCGCGCTCGGCAAGTAGGGCGGAGGGGCAAACCCGTGGGGACACAACCCGCAGGACCGGCAAGCCGATAGGGGCGCGGGAACTGCGCGAAACGGAAGTGGCGGTGCCGCACCTTCCGTTTCCGCGCGGTTCCCGCGCCCCTTGGGGTCGGTGCTATTTGCGCATGGCACGCATCAGGCGGTCCAGCCATTCCCCGGGGGTGCCCGGGAAGCCCTGCCAGTCGACGCGGCAGGTGGGCAGCGCCGCAGGCGCAACGGGGTGCGGGCCGCGGCCCAGCACTCGGTGCAGGAGTTCGGGTGCCGGGCGGACGGCCGGGTGTTCGGCGAGCAGGACGGCGTCGTAGAGGTCCTTGCCGCGGGCGGTACCGCCGTCGGCCGTGCCCTCGGTGAGCAGCCACAGCAGCTTCCAGGCGAGGGAGAGTTCGCGGCTCGCGGTGGGCAGCACGGCCGGCGGTCCGCCGTCCGCCCGCGGTATCGCGGTGAACACCGGTGCTTCGGGCAGCGGTTCGTCCCGGGCGAAGTCGATCCGCAGGGAACCCGGTGCGAGCCCGTCCGCCGCCCACGGAATCGTGAGCCGCAGGCCCGTGGCACCGTCGCCGTAGGGCGCGTAGTAGCCGCCGAGGCCCTCGTGCCGGGCGGACCCGGCGTCGAGCCGCAGGCCGGGCGCGGCCTCGGGGGCGTCCTGCAGCCGGTCGAGCAGGTCGCCGTAGGGCACGTCCTCCGGTTGGGTGTCGTGCAGCCAGTGCAGTCCCTCGGGCGGGAGCCGGACGCGGGGGCCGCGCGGTTCGGCCCTCTGCGGGTCCCAGAGTTCGGCGGTGCCGGCGCCGTGGGCCGCCTCGGGCTCGCAGAGCACGGCGTCGAGGGTGTCGAGGTACGAGTGCGGGTCCAGCGGGTCGATCGGCACTGCGGGCACGGCGCGCAGGACGAAGTCGAGGTCGGCGGGCGGCCGGGCGGTGTCCGGGCACCAGGCGGCAAGGACGGCGCTGCCGCGCAGCACCAGACCGTCGATCCAGGGTGCGCCGGCGGCGGTCGCGAGCACGTGGTCGAGGACGGCCCGGTGGGCCTCGGCGGTCGTCCGGCTGGTCACGGGCGCACGCTAGCGGCCGGCACCGACAGCCGGGAATGCCGGCGGGGCGCGGCCCGGGGAAAGCCCCGGGCCGCGCCCCGCCGTTCGACCGGCCGGTGGTGCGGTCTCAGCCGTGGGTCACGGCTTGATGCGCACGAGCTGCGGGTCGTGGTCGCTCGCCTGGGCGGCGAACTCGCTGTTGATGTGCACCACGTCGTAGTCGACGTGCTGACGCTTCAGGCCGGGGCTGACCAGGATGTGGTCCAGCACCTGCGAGTTGCCCTGGTAGACGTAGGAGTACCGCTCCCAGCTGGGCAGTTCGTTGACCAGGTCGCGCAGCACGCCGCCCTCGGTGAGGGTCTGCAGCGCGGGCGAGAACTGGTAGTCGTTGAAGTCGCCGAGGGAGACCACGCGGGCGCCCGGGTCGGCGGCGAGCAGCTTGGCGACGAAGGCGTGCTCCGCGGCGGCCTGCTTGCCGCGCTGCACCTCGGAGCTGCGGGTCGGGGCCTGGAAGCGGCTGTCGATGCCCTGGTCGCCGCCCTTGCTGTTGAAGTGGTTGGCGATGACGAAGATCGGCTTGCCCTTGAAGGAGAACTGGCCGACCAGCGGCTTGCGGCTGGCGTTCCAGGCCTCGTTGCCCGGGTCGATGCGGCCCGGGGAGGCGGTCAGCGCGGTGGCCTTGCCGGTACCGGTGACGTCGACGGCGGTGGTGGCGTCGCCGCCCGCGATGTCGGTGAAGGAGATCCGGGCGGGGTTGAAGAGGAAGACCTGGCGGATGTTGCCGCCGGGCTCACCGCCGTCCTTGCCGTCGACCGGGTCGATGGAGCGCCACTCGTAGGCGGGGCCGCCGGCGGCCTTGATGGCGGCGGTGAACTTCGCGAGGGTGGCACCGGCGGTGACGGTGCCGTTGTTGACGGCGCCGTTGTCGTCCTGGATCTCCTCGAGGGCGACGACGTCGGGCGCGCGCAGGTTGGTGACGATGCCCTGGGCGAGCTCGGCGAACTTCTCGTCCGGGTCGGACGGGTCGAGGTTCTCCACGTTGTACGTGGCGATGGTGGCCTCGCTCGGCAGCGGACGGGCGGTGACCTCGCGCCCCAGACCGTTGTCCTTGAGGGTGCCGAGGGTGTCGGCGGCGACGGTGTAGCCGCCGAACTGGTTGTAGTCGAGCGGGCCGGCGGTGGTGCCGGTGAGCCGGTCGCCGACGTTGGCGACCGGGAAGGCCTGCTCGGCGGCGGGGATCAGCGACTGCACCATCAGGCGGCCGGCGTTGGGCTTGTCGTAGCCGAGGTAGACGACGCCGCCGCGGCGGGTGGCCGGGTCCTCGCAGTCGACGTCCACCCACAGCTCGTTGTACTTGTCGGTGGCCTGGACGACGCGGGCGTCGGCGATCTCGACCCGCATGCCCTCCAGCGACTCGAACCGGTCGAGGGCGTACTCGGCGGGCTTGAGCGGCAGGTTCTCGATGGTGGCGCCGGCGGCGTCGGGCGCGTACGCGGCGGGGATGCTGCGGCCGTCCAGGCGGACGGCGGCGGGCAGCGGGTTGCCGGAGGAGAGCACGGTGGTCTTCGGAGCGGTGAGCTCGGTGACCGACTGGCCGCCGCCGCTGTAGGCCGGGTAGTACTCGGTGACCTTGGCGGTGACCAGGACCGAGTCGCCGACCTTGACGGTCGGGGCGGCGCTGCCGGTGTAGACGAAGACGGCCTCGCTGGTGGCCGGGTCGGCGTCCGGGGTGGCGTCCTGGATCCAGAAGCCCTTGGAGCCGGTGGTGCGCACGGCGGTGACGATGCCGGGGATGCCGGCGATGGTGCTGCCGGACTTCGGGGATATCCGTGTGCTGCCCTGGATGTCGTGGATGCGGACGGTGCCGGGCTCGGTGGGGCCGGTGGAGCCGGTGTCGCCCTCGGCGGCCTCGCCCTTGCCGTTGACCGGGGTGGGCGCGCCGGCCTTCAGGTCGGCGGCGTTGTCGTCGGTGTCGGCGAGGCCCGCGCCGCGGGCGACGGAGGCGGTGTTGCTCGCGCCGGCGGCGGGGCTGCCCTCGCGGACGACGGCGGTGCCGAAGCCGACCAGGTCGCGGATGCGGGTGTCGGCGGCGCAGTCCGCGGCGGTCTTGCAGGTGAGCGGGGCGGTGCCCTGGACGAGGGCGACGGTGCCCGAGGTGCCGGAGAGGGCCAGGGTGCCGGTGGCGTCCGGGGTCGGCAGGGCGACGGTGCCGCCGGTGCCCGCGGCCTCGGCGATCAGGTAGCGGCCGCCGGGGGCGACGGAGCCGGTCAGCGGGGTGACGCTCCAGGTGCTGCCGGAACCGGGGTTGCCGGAGATGTACTGGACGCTCCAGCCGTCGAGGCCGAAGGCGGCGCCGCCCTTGTTGGCGAGCTCGATGAAGTCGTTCTTCAGCGTGGCACCGGAGTTGCCGCCACCGCCGTAGACCTCGGCGATCACCGCGTCGGCCGAGGGCGCGGCCGTGGCGCCCGGCAGCGGGACGAGGACCAGCGAGGCCGCCACGGAGGACGACAGGACGGTCGCGCGCAGCAGTCTCCGGCGGGAGCGGGGGTTGGGGGCGGCGGTGGTTCGGGTCACCGGGAGAGGCTCCTTAATCTGCCGGCGGACGCGGGACCACCGCGTGCGGGCAGCACGGTCACCCGGCGGACGTGGGCTCGCCGGGTGCTGAGGGTGTGTCAGAGTTGGTAACTACTCGCGTAGATACCGTGCAGTAAGATACGCGCGTAGAAGGTGACGCGACAAGACATCGTGCGTTAACTCTTGGCACACGCCGCATGCCCTCCGGTCGCCGGAGTCTCCGTCAGGGTCCGTGCCGGACGGGCCGGGAGGGCCCGACCGGCACGGACACCGCGCCCGGCTACCCCAGCCGCGCGTCGGCGGCGAGCGAGCCGACCAGCTCCTCGACCCGGCCCTCGGGCAGGCCCCGGGAGACGAACCAGGCCCCGACGTTGCGCACGTCCCGCTCCAGGAAGGAGAGCCCGCGCGGATTGGCGACCACGTCGACGATCTGCGGCACGTCGATGATCACCAGCCGCCCGCGGTGGACGAGGATGTTGTACGCGGAGAGGTCGCCGTGCGCGTAGCCGCCCACCGCGAGCAGCGACAGGCTGCGGCCGAGCTGCTCCCACAGGTCCTCGACGTCGGCCTCCTCGGCGCGGAGCTGGGCCAGCCGGGGCGCGGCCGCGCCGTCCTCGTCGCCGACGAACTCCATCAGGATCTCCGTCCCCGTGATCTGCACCGGGTACGGGACGGCCACCCCGGCCGACCAGAGCCGGCACAGCGCGGCGAACTCGGCCCCGGCCCACTGCCCGGCGATCGCCTCCTTGCCGAAGGCGGTGCGCTTGGCCATCGCCCGGGTGATCCGGGACTCCTTGTGCTGACGGCCCTCCAGGTAGCCGGAGTCGCGGTGGAACATCCGGTGCTGGGCGTCCCGGTAGCGCTTGGCGGCCATCAGGGTGCGGCGGTCGGTGCCCGGCACGGCACGCTCCAGCAGGAAGACGTCGGCCTCCTTGCCGGTCTTCACGATCCCGAGCTCGGTGTCCACGGCCGCCAGCTCGGTCACCACCCAGCCGGGGCGCGGCTCGGGGCCCTTCTCGGTGGGGGTGGACCGGTCCCAGGTGGACCAGCGGTCACCCTCGGCGGGGCCGTCGGACACGGCCGGGGCGGGGTCGTCGAAGCCCTCCGGGAGCGCGGCCGCGGAGGGGAAGTACTCGGGTTCGAAGTCGTCGAACCGGTCGGACCGGCGGCCGCGCCGGGGCCCGCCCTTGGGACGGATGCGGGAGAAGGAATCGCTGTCGGCAAAGCGCTCGCGCACTGCGGTGGCTCCTGGGAGACGGCCCACCGGGTGCGTCGGATGCGACGCGCTGTCAGCCGGTGGGAAGGTGACGATCGAGGGAGGCGTATGGCGCGCACGCGAAGGCGCGCCGCGACACGGCGGCAACCATCCGGACACACCTCCTCGACGTCAGGTCCTCGCACGACAACGGCGGGACGTCAGCACCCTAGCCGCTCCCCGCGGCAGCGCAACCGAATATTCACGGACATCCCGAAGGGGCGCGTGGGGCACCTCCCAGCCATGAGCGAGGAGGCGCCCCCACGCGCCCCTGACGGGTTTGCCCCGACTGCCTCAGTCCGCTTCGACGGCAGCCGGCTCGCGAACGGCTGCCGACCACTTCTGCTCGACCTTGCCGAGCTTCCAGTAGGCGACGGCGCCGGCCCAGGTGACCACGAACAGGCCGACGATGGCGTAGCCGACCATGTTGAGGTCGAGTTCGGCGATCCAGCCGATCGGGCCGGAAGTGATGCCGAGCTTCTCGGCGAGCAGGCCGACCAGCTCGATGACGCCGATCACCAGGGCGACCAGCACCGACAGGCCGGTGACGGTGAGGTTGTAGTAGATCTTGCGGACGGGCTTGGAGAACGCCCACTCGTAGGCAAAGTTCATGAACGAGCCGTCGATGGTGTCGAGCAGGCTCATGCCGGCCGCGAAGAGGACCGGCAGCACCAGCAGCGCGTACCAGGGCAGCGAGAAGGCGGCGGCGCCGCCGGCCAGGACGAGCAGCGAGACCTCGGTGGCGGTGTCGAAGCCGAGGCCGAAGAGCAGGCCGACCGGGTACATGTGCCAGGGCTTGGTGACGGCCCGGGTGACCCGGCCGAGGATGCGGTTGAGGAAGCCGCGCTTGTCGAGCTGGCGCTCCAGCTCCTCCTCGTCGAACTCGCCGGCCTTCATGCTGCGGAAGACCTTGAGGATGCCGTTGAAGGCGCCGAGGTTGATCAGGCCGATCAGCACCAGGAAGGTGCCGGAGACGGTGACGCCGATCAGGCCGGTGGCGGTGTGCAGCGCGGACTCGTCGGACTCGACCTGGCCGGCCAGCGAGCGGATGCCGAAGGCGAGCAGCGCGCAGAGGCCGAAGACGATCGAGGAGTGGCCGAGCGAGAACCAGAAGCCGACGGAGAGCGGGCGCTTGCCCTGGCCCATCAGCTTGCGGGTGGTGTTGTCGATCGCGGCGATGTGGTCGGCGTCGAAGGCGTGCCGCATGCCGAGGGTGTAGGCGGTGAGGCCCATGCCCGCGCCGAAGACCTGGCCGCCGACGTCGTAGTGGCGGGGGGCGATCACGGCGAGCAGGGTGAACCAGCCGACGACGTGGAGGGCCAGCACGAAGCCGCCCATCCCGGCGAGCCGGAGCCACTCCTCGCGGGTGAGCCGGTCGCGGAGACGGCTTGGTGTCGACATGGGAGTCCTCCCGGCAGCGGACGGATGAGCCGAGCCATCCTGTCGCCCCGGAGAATCAATTGCAAGTCATATGCAATTGCTGGCATGGCGCACGGCGACCTGCACGGATGCACCGGGGGCGCATTCCGCGCAGGACATGTCACACGACGTACCCGATCCCTTAACCTCCCGCGTCTTCCTGCGTCCTCTTCTACGCGCGGATACTCGACTCCATACGCGGATCTACGCGCGGATACCCCAGCTGTCCGCGCGCAGTCCCGCGCGCAGTCCCGCGCGCAGGTCATGCGGACAGAACTGCCCCCAATCCCCCAACTCCCCACGGAGGAACGGCAGATGATCGGCACTCGCACCATCCGCACGAAGGCGGCACTGGCCGCCTCCGCCGTCCTGGCGGCCACCCTCACCGGCCTCGCGGCGCCCGCCGCCCCGGCCGCCGCCGCCACCCCCCACCGGGTGCTCTTCGACAACAGCAAGGCGGAGACCGCCGGCAACGCCGACTGGATCATCTCCACCAGCCAGCCCGACCCGCTGGCCCAGAACGCCAGTCCCAGCACCGAGAAGAGCTGGACGGGCGCCCTCTCCGCCTGGGGCGTCGCCCTGCAGAAGGCCGGCGGCTACAGCCTCAAGACGCTGCCCGCCGGCTCCACCATCAGCTACGGCACCGGCGCCGCGCTCGACCTCGCGAACTTCGACACCTTCGTGATCCCCGAGCCCAACATCCGCTTCTCCAGCGCCGAGAAGACCGCCATCATGCGCTTCGTCCAGAACGGCGGTGGGCTCTTCCTCATCTCCGACCACAGCAACAGCGACCGCAACAACGACGGCTGGGACTCCCCCGAGATCATCAACGACCTCTTCACCAGCAACGGCGTCGACAACACCTCGCCGTTCGGCTTCTCGGTCGACGTGAAGACCATCAGCACCGACAACCCGCGCGCCGTCAACGACGCCGCCGACCCGGTGCTGCACGGCGCCTTCGGCAACGTCACCGGCTCCATCCTGCGCTCCGGCACCACCTTCACTCTCACCCCCTCCGCCAACTCCTCGGTCAAGGGCCTCGTCTACCGCACCGGCTACAGCGGCAACACCGGCGCCTTCTTCGTCACCAGCACCTTCGGCAGCGGCCGGGTCGCCGCCTGGGGCGACAGCTCCCCCGCCGACGACGGCACCGGCCAGTCCGGCAACACCCTGTACGACGGCTGGAACGACACCGCCGGCACCAACGCCGCGCTGGCCCTGAACGCCACCGCCTGGCTCAGCAAGGCCTCCTGAACCACCCCCCTGCGGCGCCGCGCGCCGCAGGGGCCCGCGGCACGTCCCTGCACCCGGCCCGGTGGAAATGGGGCCCGACCGCACCCATCCTGGGGAGGTCGGGCCCGCCCCGGGCCGCCGCACAACCCACGGAGGGCCCATGCAGCCGCCGGCCCCGTACCCCTACCGCACCACCCGCGAGGACGTCCGGATCGCCATGCCGGACGGCACCCGCCTCGCGGCCCGGCTCTGGCTCCCGGTCACCGACCACCCGGTGGCCGCCCTGCTCGAGCACCACCCCGGCGGCATCGGCGACACCACGGCCGTCCGCGACGCCCAGCGCCACCCCTGGTACGCCGGGCACGGCTACGCCTCGCTGCGGGTCGACGCCCGCGGCCACGGCAGCTCCGAGGGCCTCCCCACCGACCCGGCCTCCCCGGCCGGCACCGCCGACGGGCTCGCCCTGCTCGACTGGCTCACCGCCCGCCCCTGGTCCAACGGCCGGGCCGGCGCCTTCGGCATCGGCCGCGGCGGCACCGCCGCCCTCGCCCTCGCCGCCCGCGCCCCCGAGGCGCTCGCCGCGGTCGTCGCGGTCTGCGCCGACGACCGCACCGCACCCGTACGGGACCGGGCAGGGGCCCCGCTCGCCGCCGCCGTGCACGCCGACTCCGCCGCCCGGCTCGCCGCCGCCTGCCGCCCGCCCGACCCCCGGTACACCGGCGACGACTGGAAACACCTCTGGCTGGAACGGCTGGCCGCCGTCGGCCCGGACGACCCCGACGAAGGCGGCCGGCTCGCCCTCGCCGCCGTCCGCGCCGCCGTCCTGGCCTTCGGCGGCTGGGCCGACCCGCAGGCCGGCACCGTGCTCCGCCTCGTCGAACAGCTCGGCGAGAACGCCCGCGGCGTCATCGGCCCCTGGCCGCACCAGTACCCCGACCAGGGCCTGCCGCCCGGCCCCGCGATCGGCTTCCTCCAGGAGACCCTCCGGTGGTGGGACCACTGGCTCAGGGGCGCCGAGACCGGCGTCCTCAAGGAGCCGGCCCTGCGCAGCTGGATGAACGAGTCCGTGCCGCCCGCCACCTCCTACGTCAACCGGCCAGGCCGCTGGGTCGGCGACGAGAGCTGGCCCTCACCCGACGTCCGCGAGGTGCACTACGGCCTCGACGACGCGCTGCGCACCGCCGGGACGCCCTCCGGCGAGCGCCTCGTCCCCGTCCGCTCCCCGCAGCACACCGGCATCGACGCCGGGGCCGTGCAGCCGCTCGGCGGGCCGGCCGATCTGCCGCCGGACCAGCGCGAGGAGGACGGCCGCTCGGTCTGCTTCGACTCGGTGCCGCTGCCCGAGCCCGAGGAACTGCTCGGCGCCGCCTCGGTACGGCTGCGGGTGCGCCTGGACGCGCGGCACGGGCAGGTCGCGGCACGGCTGTGCGACGTCGCCCCGGACGGCTCGTCCACGCTGGTCAGCCGTGGTGCAGCGGCCCTGGCGGGCGGCATCGGGCCGGTGGAGGTCGAATTCGGGCTGGCCGCGGTCGCGCACGCCTTCCCGGCCGGGCACCGCATCCGGCTCGCGCTCTCCTCCGCGTACTGGCCGTGGCTGTGGCCGGTGGCCGAGACCGGCGGCTTCGAACTGGACCCGGGCGCGTCGGTGCTCACCCTGCCGGTGCGGCACCTGGCGGCGGACGCGGGCAGCGGGCCGGTCGCCTTCGACCCGCCCGAACAGGCGCCGGCGCCGGCCGAACTCCGCCCCGAACCGCTCACCGCCCACCCGGAGCGGCAGACCGTCCACGACGTGGGCACCGGCGAATGGCGCCTGCAGCTGGCCCGCCCGGCCGGCGCGGTGGTGCACCCCGACGGCCTCGCCGAGGAGGAGCACGTCCTGGAGGCGTACCGCATCCGCTCGGACGACCCGCTGAGCGCCCGGGCGCGCACCGACCGCACCCTGCGGCTGGAGCGGACGGACATCGGCTGGGACGTCACCCTGCAGATCCGCTCCGAGGCGAGCTGCGACGCCGGGCACATCACCGTGCACGACCACATCCGCGCCCTGGAGGGCGGCGACGTCCTCTACGAACGCAACTGGCGCCGCCGCCTGCCGCGGACATGAACGGTCGACCACCCAGGGGCGCCGGGGGCCCCTGGGTGGTGACCCGTGAGGGCGGCCCGGCACCGGCCGCGTCAGGCCGCAGCCTCCGCCCGTGCACGGCCGGGGAGCTCCTCCCGGACGACGCGCCGGCGGCGGGCCGGCACGCCCGTGGTCGGGTTGGCGACGCCCCAGGCCGCACCCTTGCAGATCAGTTCCTTGTAGAGGGCGGCCACGCGGCCGGTCAGGGCCCTGTCGACCGCCCGGTCGTCGGCGGTGACGAACTGGATCAGGCCCTCCTTGCGGCCGAGCGAGATGCACTGCTGGAAGTAGCGGATGGGGACGCGGGGGACCTTGGTGCCGGCGAGCCGGGCCGCGACGGCGTCGGCGGCCTGCCAGGCCATCGGAACGCCCGAGGCGCAGGACATGCGCAGGGGCTTGCCATTGGGGCCGATCGCCATCGCGGCGTCGCCCACGGCGTACACGTCCGGGTGGGAGACCGAGCGCATCGTCCTGTCGACCACGATCTGGCCGCGGTCGGTGACCTCCAGGGTGGTGGCCCCGGCGATCGGGTGGACGGCGAAGCCGGTGGTCCAGACGGCGACCTCGGCGGGGATGATCCGGCCGTCGGCCGTGGTCACGCGGTCCGCCTCCACGGCGGTGACCGCGGCGTCCTCGTGGACGGTGATGCCGAGCCCGTCCACCACCTTCCGCAGGTGGGCGCGGCCCTTCTCGGAGAGCCAGTCGCCCAGGGCACCGCGGGCGACCAGGGCGACGTCAAGGTCCGGGCGGGCCTCGGCGATCTCGGTCGCGGCCTCCAGGCCGGTCAGGCCGCCGCCGATCACGACCACGGGACGGCCGGCGTCCAGGGCGGCCAGGCGGTCGCGGAGGCGGAGGGCGCCGGGACGGCTGGAGACCTCGTGGGCGTGGTCTGCGGTGCCGGGGACGCCCCCGTCGTTCCAGCCGCTGCCGAGGGCGTAGACCAGGGTGTCGTACTCCAGCTCCTCCCGCCCGGGGCCGTCCGCGGCGGTGACCGTCACCGTTTTGCGGTCCACGTCCACGGCGGTGACCTTCGCGAGCTTCAGTGCCACGCCGGTGCCCGCGAACATCTCGCCGAACGGCCGGGGCCTGAGGTCCTGGCCGGCCGCGAGCTGGTGCATCCGGACGCGCTCGACGAAGTCGGGCTCGGGGTTGACGAGGGTGATGGTGACGTCCTCGCGGTGCAGCCGCTTGGCGATGCGGCCGGCGGCGGTGGCTCCGGTGTAGCCGGCGCCGAGGACGACGATGCGGTGCTGCATGTGCCTGCTCCTGTCTGGAGGGTTCCGCCGCTGTCTTCGCGCGGTTTCGCCTCCTGAACCGGGCAGCCCGGCGTTTCCTGACAGGGTCGGGATGTGAAGCACGTCACATCGGATCAGAGGGTGTGGAGCGGGGCGTTCCCGTGCTCCGCGGCGGCCCACTGCTCGGTCGCGCGGACGAGCTTGTCGGGGTTGACCTGGCTGCGGACCGCGGCGATGCCGTCCGCGGTGACCTCCAGACAGGTGATCCCGACGACCCGGCCGTCCACGACCGCCACGATGGCGGGCCCGCCGTTGGCGTCCGCGGCGTAGATCTCGGCCGCGCCGCCGACGTGGGCCCGCTTGGCCTCGCTGGGCTTGAACAGGCCGCGCAGGAACTTGGCGACCGCGAGCGCGCCCTCGAACGCCTTCGCGCGGGCCGGGACCTTCCCGCCGCCGTCGCCGACCGAGACGGCGTCCTGGGTGAGCAGGCGCACCAGGGGTTCGGTACGGCCGCTGGTCGCCGCGGCCAGGAACTCCTCGACGATCCTCCGGGCGGCGGCCTCGTCGATCTCGGTGCGCGCCCTGCCGTCCGCGACGTGCTTCTTGGCCCGGTGGTAGATCTGCTGGCTGGCCGCCTCGCTGATGCCGAGGATCTCGGCGATCTCCCGGTGCGGGTAGTCGAAGGCCTCGCGCAGCACGTACACCGCCCGCTCGTTGGGCGACAGGCGCTCCAGCAGGACGAGGACGGCGTACGACACCGAGTCGCGCTGCTCGGCGGTGTCGGCCGGGCCGAGCATCGGGTCCCCGGCGAGCAGCGGCTCGGGGAGCCACGTCCCCACGTACGTCTCACGCCGGGCGCGTGCCGAAGTGAGCATGTTGAGGCAGAAGTTGGTGAGGACCTTGGTCAGCCAGGCCTCGGGCACCTCGATCCGCTCGACGTCGGCCGCCTGCCAGCGCAGGAACGTCTCCTGCACGGCGTCCTCGGCCTCGCTCGACGAGCCGAGCAACCGGTACGCAATGGCCTCCAGCCGGGGCCTGGCAGCTTCGAACCGGTCGACGTCGCTCATGATCAGGGCCATGCCCGCGATCCTAGTTGCCGCCGGCACGGAACGGCAGACGGCGCGGAGCTCCCGGGTGGGTGAAGCGGCTGCCCGGTCCGCCGCGGAGGCGGCCCTGCGGGAGCCTGCGGCCTGGGCCCTGCTCGACCGCCTGCGCGAGGCCCTGCCCGCACCTGCCCCGGGCGCACGGGGGCACCCCGCGGGGAGCTGACGACGAGGGGTCCGGCGGCCGCCGCCGGACCCCTCGGTCTGTGCGTCAGCGGGCGCGGTGGGTGCGGATGATCTCCGCGTACCGCTCGCCGCTGGCCTTCACGGTGCGCTGCTGGGTGTCGTAGTCGACGTGCACCAGGCCGAACCGCTTGTCGTAGCCGTACGCCCACTCGAAGTTGTCGAGCAGCGACCAGGCGAAGTAGCCGGCCAGCGGGGCGCCCTCGGCGACGGCGCGGGCGCAGGCGTCCAGGTGGCCCTCCAGGTAGGCGGTGCGCTCCGGGTCCTCGATCCGGCCGTCCGCGGTCACGGTGTCGCGGTAGGCGGAGCCGTTCTCGGTGATGTAGATCTTCCGGACGCCGTACTCCTCGGTGAGGCGCATCAGCAGCTGGTGGATGCCCTCGGCGTCCACCTCCCAGCCCATGGCGGTGTGTTCGGCGTTGCGGCCGGGGGCCTGGCGGAAGTGCGGGGCCGGGCCGGCCGGGTCGTCCTCGACGAACTGGCGGAAGTAGTAGTTGAGGCCGATCCAGTCGAGCGGGGCCGAGATGAGCTCCATGTCGCCGTCGCGGACGGGGAGTTCGACGCCGTAGAGCTTGACCATGTCCTCCGGGTAGCCGCGGCCGAGGACGGGGTCGAGCCACCAGCGGTTGATGTGGCCGTCGGCGCGGACGGCGGCGAGGCGGTCGGCCTCGCTGTCGGAGGCCGGGATGATCGGGCTGAGGTTGTTGACGATGCCGACCTGGACGTCCGCGTGGGCCGCGCGCAGCGCCTGCACGGCGTAGCCGTGGCCGAGGTGCAGGTGGTACGAGGTGCGGACGGCGGCGGTGAGGTCCGTCCAGCCGGGGGCCATCTTGCCCTCGAGGTGGCCGATCCAGGAGGAGCAGAGCGGCTCGTTGAGGGTGGCCCAGTGCTTGACGCGGTCGCCGAGGCGGTCGGCGACGACGGCCGCGTACTCGCCGAAGCGCTCGGCGGTGGCGCGCTCGGGCCAGCCGCCGCGGTCCTGCTGGGCCTGCGGGAGGTCCCAGTGGTACAGGGTGCCGTGCGGGGTGATGCCGGCGTCCAGCAGGCCGTCGACCAGGCGGTCGTAGAAGGCGAGGCCTTCGGCGTTGACCCGGCCGTCGGCCTGCGGCACGACGCGCGGCCAGGCGACGGAGAAGCGGTAGGCGCCGAGGCCGATCCGCTTCATGAGGCCGATGTCCTCGGCGTAGCGGTGGTAGTGGTCGCAGGCGGTGTCGCCGTGGTCGCCGTTGTCGATCTTCCCGGGGGTGTGGGAGAAGGTGTCCCAGATGGAGGGCGCGCGGCCGTCCTCGTCCACGGCACCCTCGATCTGGTACGCGGAGGTGGCCGCGCCCCAGACGAAGTCGTCCGGCAGGGCGTTGAGGTCGTTCACAACTGGCCTTTCAATCAGGGTCACTTGACGGCGCCGGCGGTGAGGCCGGCGACGAGGTAGCGCTGCAGGAGGAGGAAGCCGGCGACCACGGGGACGCTGACGACCAGGGAGGCGGCCATGACCTGGTTCCAGTACACGTCGTTGAGCGTCGCGTAGCCCTGGAGGCCGACGGCGAGGGTGCGGGTCTCGTCGTTGGTCATGACGGAGGCGAAGAGGACCTCGCCCCAGGCGGTCATGAAGGCGTAGACGGCGACGGCGACGATGCCGGGAATGGCGGCCGGGATGATGATCCGCACCAGGGCCCGGACCGGGCCGCAGCCGTCGACCAGGGCGGCCTCGTCGAGGTCCCGCGGGATGGAGTCGAAGTAGCCGACCAGCATCCAGATCGAGAAGGGCAGCGAGAAGGTGAGGTAGGTGAGGATCAGTCCGCCGCGGCTGCCGTAGAGGGCCACGCCGGTGGTGTTGCCGATGTTGACGAAGATGAGGAACAGCGGCAGCAGGAAGAGGATGCCGGGGAACATCTGCGTCGACAGCACGGTGACGGTGAACAGCCGGCGGCCGCGGAAGCGGTAGCGGCTGACGCCGTAGGCGGCGAGGATCGCGATGAGCACCGAGAAGATCGTCGCTCCGCCGGCCACGATGATCGAGTTGAGGAAGTACTTGCCGAGCGGCACGGTCTTCCAGATGTCGAAGTACGGGCGGACGGTGAGCGTGCTCGGTATCCAGCGGAACGGCCCCTGGACGTCCTGGAGCGGCTTCAGCGAGGAGCTGACCATGACGCCGACCGGGACGAGGGTGAAGACCGCGAGCAGGGCGAGCACGATCCGGCGGGTCCACCGGAAGGACGCGGGCGGGTTAATCATCGGCGCCCCTCCGACGCGAGGTGATGAACAGGTAGACCGACGTCACCAGCAGCAGGAACAGCAGGAGCAGCACCGACATGGCGGAGCCCGCGCCGAAGTTCCAGGTGACGAAGGAGGACTGGTAGATGTGGATGGAGATGAGGTCCGAGGCTTCCGGTGCCGACTTGCCGAAGAGCACGTACGGCGTGTTGAAGTCGTTGAACGTCCAGAGGAAGAGGACGAGCACGAGGACCAGGTTGACCGGGCGCAGCGAGGGCAGGGTGATCCGGCGGATCTGCTGCCAGATGCCGGCGCCGTCCATGGCGGCGGCCTCGTAGAGCTCGCGGGGGATGTTCTGCAGACCGGCCGTCAGGGTGAGGAAGGCGAACGGCCAGGAGCGCCAGACGGAGACGGTGACGAGTGCGGTGAAGCTGTTGTCGCCGATCAGCCAGAACGGCCGGTCCGAGGTGAGGTGGAGCTGGTCGTGGATGACGTGGTTGATGAGCCCGGTGTCCCGCTGGAACATGAACGACCAGGTGATGACGGCCGCGTAGACGGGGAGGGCGTAGGGCAGCAGGAAGGCTGCGCGGAGCAGCCCTCTGCCTCTGAAGGAGTCCTGCATCATGATCGCCGCCGTGGTGCCCACCAGCCAGGAGAGGCCGACGGCGAGGATCGTGAAGGCGCAGGTCACCCAGAACGAGTTGAGCAGCGACTGGCCGACGGGGGCGTTGAAGTCCACCGCCATGCGGTAGTTCCCGAGGCCAGTCCACGGTGCGGACGACCAGTCCCGGATGTAGAACTGGGTGAGCTGTTTGAAGCTCATCGCGATGCCGACCACCATGGGCACCAGGTGGATCAGCAGCTCCAGGGCGAGTGCCGGGAGCAGGAGCAGGTAGGGCAGGCTCGAAGGGGTCAGGCGCAGTCGGCCGAGTCGCTGTCGCACGTCAGTTGGCCGGCATCTGCTGCTGGGCCTTGGCGAGTTCGGCCTTGACGGACTCGTCGGTGACCGGCTTGCCGGCGGCGGCCGCGGCGAGCAGGTTCTTGACGGCGGTGCCGACCAGGGTCTCGAACTGGCTCTCGTTGGCGACCTGCGGGAGCGGCTGGGCGCTGGTGCCGAGGACCTTGGAGAGGGCCTGGAGCTCGGGGGTGGCGAAGGCCGGGTCGCCCTGGGCGTCCTTGACCGGCGGGATGGAGCCGTAGGTCTTGTTGAGCTGGATCTGCTCGTCCTTGCCGGTCATGAACTTCACGAAGTCCAGCGCGCCGTTCAGGTTCTTGGTGTTCTTGAAGACGGCGAGGTTGATGCCGGCGACCATGGAGCTGGTGAGCTTGGTGCCGGAGGCGCCCGCGGGGACGGGGACGGGGGCGACGCCGTAGTCGTCGGGGTTCATGCCGTGCGACTTGAGGTTGGCGCCGGCGGACTGCCACATCATCATGCCGACCTTGCCGGTGGCGAAGTCGGTGAGGGTCTGGTTGTTGGCGTACTCGGCGTTGCCCGGGGCGGCGATCTTGTCCTTGGCGATCAGGTCGACGTACTGCTTGATCGCGGCGACGGCCTCGGGGGTGTCGAAGGCGGGCTTGCCGGAGGCGTCGAAGTAGTCGGCGCCGTGCTGCTTGCCGAGAGTGAAGGCGTGGTGGACGTTCTCGGAGACGTTGCCGCCCTCGACGGCGATGCCGAACTTGCCGTCCTTGGTGAGCTTCTGGCCGTCGGCCACCAGCTCGTCCCAGGTGGCCGGCGGGTGCTCGATGCCGGCGGCCTGGAACATCTTCTTGTTGTAGTAGAGGCCGTAGGCCATGGAGTACAGCGGGACGGCGGCCGGGTCCTTGCCGGCTGCGCCGGCGGAGGCGATGGTGGCGGGCAGGAAGCGGTCCTTGCCGCCGATCTTGCCGAAGGCGGCGTCGTCGAAGGGCAGCAGCGCGCCGGTGGCCTGGAGCGAGGCGGACCAGGTGTTGCCGATGTTGAGGACGTCGGGGCCCTGGCCGGAGGTGGTGGCGGCGAGGATGCGGTTGAGCAGGTCGGACCAGGGGATGACCTCGAGCTTGACCTTGATGCCGGTCTGCTGCTCGAACTTTCTGAGCTCGGGCTCCAGGACCTGCTTGTCGTTCTCGAGGCTGGTGCCCTGGTTGCTGGCCCAGTACGTGAGCGTCTTGGGGCTGCTGTTGTCGCCGGAGCCGGAGGTGCTGGAGCCGCCTCCGCAGGCGGTGGCGGTGAGTGCAAGAGTCGCGACGACGGCGGTCGCAGCAGCCAGACGGTTGATACGCATGACCATGCCCCTCTCGGGCGGGTGGATGGCGTGGTGGGGGTGGAAGGGCCCCGGATCGACCTTCCGAGGCTTTCTTCAGGCCGTGATTTAACGTGTGAGAAAAGCTGGCGTCAAGAGGACGGGCAGCGATAGATTCGCTGCAGGAGGGAGAACCGATGGCAGAGCGAGGCAAGCAGACGGTCCGCGACCTGCGGCGCGGCAGCAGATCGACCCTATTGCAACGGTTGTATTTCGAAGGGCCCCTGAGCAGGCAGGAGTTGGGGCAGGTCAGCGGTCTGAGCGCCGGATCGGTCAGCAACGTGGTCGGCGAACTGCTCGCGGACGGGCTGGTCGAGGAGTGCGGCTCGGTCGAGTCGGACGGCGGCCGCCCGCGCATCCTGCTCCAGGTGCCGCCCGGCCGGGCCCACCTGGTCGGCGTGGACGTCGGCGAGACGCAGGTGCGGGTCGCCCTGTTCGACCTCGGGCTGACCGAGCTCGCCGCCAGCGACCACCCCCTCTCGGACTGCGGCCACGACTCCGACCACGTCGTCGAGCTGATCCTCACCGGGCTCGCCGAGGTGCTGGAATCCACCGGCACCGACCCGGCCACCGTGCTCGGCGTGGGCGTGGGCGTCCCCGGCATCGTCGAACAGGGCGACCCGGGCACCGACGGCGCGGGCATCGTGGTGCACAGCCAGACCGTGGACTGGGACGCCGTGCCGATCGGCCGGATGCTGCGGGCCGGCACCGACCTGCCGCTGTACGTCGACAACGGCGCCAAGACGCTCGGCCAGGCCGAGATGTGGTTCGGGGCGGGCCGGGGCGCCCGGCACGCGGTGGTCGCACTGTTCGGCTCCGGCGTCGGCGCCTGCGTGATCGCCGAGGGCGCCCGCTTCCGCGGCGCCACCAGCAGCGCCGGCGAGTGGGGCCACACCAAGGTGCACGTCGGCGGGCGGCTGTGCCGCTGCGGCTCGCGCGGCTGCCTGGAGGCCTACGTCGGCGCGGAGGCGCTGGTCGAGCGCTGGGGCCGGGCCCCCGCCGGGTCCAGCGAGAAGGCCGGGCTGGCCGCCCTGCTGGCCGCCGCCGAGGCCGGCGAGGCGGACGCCGTCGAGCTGCTCGCCGAGGCCGCCGAGTACTTCGGCGCGGCCATCGCCGACCTGATCAACCTGTTCAACCCGGAACGGATCGTGATCGGCGGCTGGGCCGGGCTGATGCTCGGGCCGCGCCTGCTGCCCGCGATCCGGGACGCCGCCACCGCGTACGCGCTGCGCTTCCCCCGCGCGCAGACCTCGATCGACCTCGGCCGGCTGGGGCCGGACGCCGTGACCGTCGGCGCCGCGACCCTGCCGCTGTGGCACTTCCTGCAGTCCGGCGGCGAGCTGCCCGCCCGGCTGGCGGCGGCGGCCGCCGGCTGACCCGCGGCGGGCCGGGAGCCGCCGCCGACGGCACGCGGGCGGCCGGTCGGACGCCCGGGAGACCGCGCGGACCGGGAACGTCCGTGCGGACGCGTCCCGTCCCGTGCAGTCCTCCGCGGCCCCGCCCGGTGCTCGGCCGGGGTCTGCCGGTGCTCGGCCGGTGCAGCCCTGCCGGACCCCTTGCGACCTGCGGAAACCCGCCGCGGGCGACAGTCTGCGACGGGTCAACGACGGCTCCCCGCAGGCGTGTTGATCCGTACCGGAACTCCGGTCGAAGGACTTGACACCCGAGATCGCAGCCCCACAGACTCCCTCCGGGGAGCGCTCTCTCGGCTCAGCCGCAAGGATCCGGCACCGCCCTGCCCCGCAGTTCTCCGGCGCCCCTGCGCCGCGCCGGCCCGCCAGTCGCGGGCCGGTCCCCACGCCGACGCACGACGTCCGCGCCCCCCCACAAAAACCCCCACCCACCCCACCGCAGGAGAAGCCCGTGAGGCTCACTTCAGCACGCCCCGGCGCCAGAGCCGGCCGCCGCAGCTCCGCCGCCCTGCTCGGCATGGCCCTGCTCTCGGGCGCCGTCCTGGCGCTGCCCGGCAGCGCCGCCCACGCCGCGGACACCCTGATCTCCCAGGGCCGGACGGTCACCGCATCGTCCGTGGAGAACGGCGGCACCCCGGCCGCCTACGCCGTCGACGGCAACACCGGCACCCGCTGGTCCTCCGCCGCCAGCGACCAGCAGTGGATCCAGGTCGACCTCGGCGCCTCGGCGGCCATCAGCAAGGTCGTGCTCCAGTGGGAGGCCGCCTACGGCAAGGCCTACCAGATCCAGACCTCCGCCGACGGCGCCACCTGGACGACCGTCCACTCCACCACCACCGGCGCCGGCGGCACCGAGACCCTCAACGTCTCCGGCACCGGCCGCTACGTGCGGATGAACGGCGTCACCCGGGCGACCGGCTACGGCTACTCGCTCTGGGAGTTCCAGGTCTTCGGCTCGTTCGCGGGCACCACCCCGGGCACCTGCGCGACCACCAACGCCGCCCAGGGCAAGGCCGCCACCGCCTCCAGCACCGAGAACGCCGGCACCCCGGCCTCGGCCGCCGTCGACGGCAACACCGGCACCCGCTGGTCCTCCGCCGCGAGCGACCCGCAGTGGCTGCAGGTCGACCTAGGCTCCGTCCAGGACATCTGCCAGGTCCAGCTGAACTGGGAGGCCGCGTACGGCAAGGCCTACCAGATCCAGACGTCGAACGACGGCAGCACCTGGACGACGGTCCACTCCACCACCACCGGAGCCGGCGGCAACGAGACCCTCAACGTCACCGGCACCGGCCGCTACGTGCGGGTCTACGGCACCCAGCGCGGCACCGCCTGGGGCTACTCGCTCTGGGAGTTCGCCGTGCACACCGGCGGCGGCAGCACCGTCCCGCCCGTCCAGGGCGGCGGCGACCTCGGCCCCAACGTGATGGTCTTCGACCCGTCCACGCCGAACATCCAGGCCAAGGTCGACGAGGTCTTCACCAAGCAGGAGTCGAACCAGTTCGGCAACGAGCGGTACGCGCTTCTGTTCAAGCCCGGCACGTACAACAACATCAACGCCCAGATCGGCTTCTACACCTCGATCCAGGGCCTGGGCCTCAGCCCCGACGACACCACCTTCAACGGCGACGTCACCGTCGACGCCGGCTGGTTCAACGGCAACGCCACCCAGAACTTCTGGCGCTCCGCCGAGAACCTGCACCTCAAGCCGGTCAGCGGCACCGACCGCTGGGCCGTCTCGCAGGCCGCGCCGTTCCGCCGGATGCACGTCGAGGGCGGCCTCAACCTGGCGCCGAACGGCTACGGCTGGGCCTCCGGCGGCTACATCGCCGACTCGAAGATCGACGGCCAGATCGGCAACTACTCGCAGCAGCAGTGGTACACCCGCGACAGCTCGATCGGCGGCTTCTCCAACGGCGTCTGGAACCAGACCTTCTCCGGTGTCCAGGGCGCCCCCGCCCAGGGCTTCCCGAACCCGCCGTACACCACGCTCGACACCACCCCGATCTCGCAGGAGAAGCCGTTCCTCCACCTGGACGG
The DNA here is from genome assembly GCF_040680995.1 of Kitasatospora sp. NPDC051914. NCBI lineage: Bacteria > Bacillati > Actinomycetota > Actinomycetes > Kitasatosporales > Streptomycetaceae > Kitasatospora > Kitasatospora sp. NPDC051914. The sequence continues at coordinate 19,685 of NZ_JBFAXX010000065.1, read as the reverse complement.
CAACGACTACAAGGTCTTCGTGCCCGCGAAGCGCACCAACGCCCGCGGCACCTCCTGGGGCAACGGCGCACCGCAGGGCTCCTCGCTGCCGCTGAGCCAGTTCTACGTGGTCAAGCCGGGCGCCACCGCCGCCACCATCAACCAGGCGCTGGCCCAGGGCCTCGACCTGCTCTTCACCCCCGGCGTCTACCACGTCGACCGGACCATCAACATCACCCGCCCGAACACCGTGGTGCTCGGCCTCGGCCTCGCCACCGTCGTCCCGGACAACGGCGTGACCGCGATGAAGGTCGCCGACGTGGGCGGCGTCAAGCTGGCCGGCCTGCTGCTGGACGCCGGCACCGTCAACTCCCCCGCCCTGCTGCAGGTCGGCGACGCCGGCCCGGGCGCGAGCCACGCGGCCAACCCGACCGTCGTCCAGGACGTCTTCGTCCGCGTGGGCGGCGCCGGAGCCGGCAAGGCCACCAACGGCATGGTGATCAACAGCAACAACACCGTCGTCGACCACACCTGGATCTGGCGCGCCGACCACGGCGCCGGCGTGGGCTGGGAGACCAACCGCTCCGACTACGGCTTCGTCGTCGGCGGCAACGACGTGCTGGCCACCGGCCTGTTCGTCGAGCACTTCAACAAGTACGACGTCTGGTGGAAGGGCAACGGCGGCCGCACGATCTTCTTCCAGAACGAGAAGGCGTACGACGCCCCCAACCAGGCCGCCATCCAGAACGGCAGCACCCGCGGCTACGCGGCCTACAAGGTCGACGACGCCGTCAACACCCACGAGGGCTGGGGCCTGGGCAGCTACTGCTACTTCAACGTCGACCCGACGATCGTCATGGACCACGGCTTCGAGGTCCCGGTCAAGGCCGGCGTGAAGCTGCACGACATCCTCGTCAACTCCCTCGGTGGCAACGGCCAGTTCGCCCACGTGGTGAACGACACCGGCGCCCCCACCTCCGGCACCTCCACCACCCCGTCCAACGTCGTCTCCTACCCGTGACGGCCTGACCCCCACCCGGTAGGACCGTCACGAAACAGCGGCCGCCGCCCGGTTCACCGGGCGGCGGCCGCGCCCACTCCTGCGCACCGCGCGACCGGGACACCCCTGCCGCCGGGTGGGGTCAGAGCCAGCCCTTCTGGGCGGCTTTGATGCCGGCCTCGAAGCGGCTGGTGGCGTTGAGGCGTTCCATGATGGAGGCCATGTGGCGGCCGACGGTGCGCGAGGAGATGCCGAGCCGCTGGCCCGCGGTGTCGTCGGTGAGTCCGGAACCGAGCAGACGCAGGAGGTGGCGTTCGGTGGGGGTGAGACCGCTGGCGGGGTCCGTGGGGTTGGTGGCTCCGAGGGGGACGGCGGTGTTCCAGGCCTGTTCGAACAGGTCGAGCAGGGCGTGGAGGATGCCGGGTTCGGTGATGTGGAGGGCGCCCTTGCGGTTGTCGGCGGGGTCGATGGGGACGAGGGCCTGGCTGCGGTCGGTGATGATCAGGCGCTGGGGGACGGCGGGGGCGGTGCGTACCTCGCTTCCCCGGCCCAGGAGCCAGTGCGCGTAGGCGGTGACGTGGGGCTGGTGGCGGGTGGCGTCCTGGTAGAGGGTGCGCATGGTGACGCCGCGTGCGAGGACCTCGGCGTCGGCGCGGCGGGAGGCGTCGAGGTCCTCGGTGCGCTGGTTGCCGGGCTGGCTGCTGAGGACTTCGGTGGTGGTGGCGCGGCCCATCTGTTCGAGGCGGGCGTGGATGGCGTCCATGCCCAGGAGGCGTTCGCCGTGTCCGGCGCGGTGCTCGGCGCGTTCGGCGACCATGCGGCTGACGGCGGCGCGGGAGGCGGCGAGAGCGGCCTGGCGGGCGGCGAGGTCGGCCTCCTGGCGGGCGACCATGTCGGCTAGGCCGATCGCGGGATCGATGGCACGCATCTGCCCCGGGTGGTCGGCCGAGGCGCGTACGAGCATGAGCTCGCCGAGTTCGTCGAGGCAGCCGTGGACCTGGACGGCCGTCAGCGTGCAGCGGGCGGCCAGCTCGTCCACACCGTCGGCAGGGTGGTCGAGCATGGTCTGGTAGACCGCGGTGGCAGCGGCCGACAGGCCCAGTGCCTCCAACATGAGATCCCCCCGGATCGATGGTTCGGGTGCCGCGGTGGCGGCAGAACGGCATCCTCGCAGCCCGGACGATCCCACTTCAAGATCAATCGGTGGCCTTTCGCCGCAGGTCGGAGCATATGTCGGCGGATTCTGTCCTGAGCGGCATCGCCCCTGTTCGCCCCTTGCGCACGGCTGCGGGGCGGACGGATCACGACAATTTTCTTGTCGCAGACATGACAGCATGTCCGGAGTCGGACTGGCTGGTTGGCGACACCCGGAAGCCCTTCCCGGCACCCTCGGCGGGCGGCGAAGCTAGTGATCGCCGCCAGGGAGACAGCCCGAACGGCAGCCGGAAGGTGTCGACCGCGGGACACCCACCGGAATCCCCGTCACCGTTCCGACAGCAAAGGACTCCTCCAGTGATCCGCACCCGTATCGCCCAGGCCGCCGCGGTCGTCGCCGTCTCCCTGAGCGCCCTCGTCCTCGCTCCCGCCGTCCTCGCCCCGTCGGCCTCCGCCACCGTGCAGGCCGACGGGAGCCTCGGCTGGGGTGGCTGACCCGGGGTGGACATCGTCTACGCCAGCCTGCACCGCAGGCACCCGGCCGACCCGGCCCCGCCCGGCGAGGCGGCCGAAGTGCTCGGTGTCCTGTGGGCGCACGCCCGACCCGACGACGGACTCCAGCACGCCTCCGTCCGCATCCTGGACGACCGTGTCGACCTCCTGCTCTATCTCCTCACCCGGGCCCCGGACACCGCCGGTGCGTCCCTCGCCCCCTGCCGGGTCCACGGCCTGATCGCCCGAAGCCACCGGGCTTCGCCACTGCTCCACCGGCGCTACCTGCCGCCGGCCCCCGCGCCGACCGCCGGCAACCCCGCTCTCGGCTGAACTCCCGCCGCCCTCAACCACGTTCGCAGACCGACCCGGCACAGCCACGGCCGTGACCGCTGTTCCTGCAGGACAGCCGTCCCCCGTGTTCCGCGACGCCGGCCGACGCCGCGGGCCCGCCGATCCGGCCACGCCCCGTCCGTCCCAGGGCCCTGCCCGACTTCTCCCGGCCCTTCGGGCCGAACCGCCGCACCCCGCCCTGTCCGTGCTGCCCCGCCCTGCCCTGCCCGCAGAACCGCAGCCCGTCGCCGGTCGGGCATCCCCTTGCCTTCGATCCGCCACGGATCCGTTCACCTCGAGGACCACCACCATGCCTGCCAAGACGTCCAAGATCGCCCGCATCGCCCTCGCCGCCGCCATCGCCGCCTCCGGCGCCGTCGCGACCACCGCCTTCACCGCGACCGCGGCGCACGCCGCCAGCTCCTCGGTGGACGGCCAGATCACCCGCTCGGAGATCATCCAGCGGGCCCAGTTCTGGTACGGCAAGAGCATCGCCTACAACCAGGGCGGCAGCTACCCGGACTCCAGCGGCCGCCTCTACCGCACGGACTGCTCGGGCTACGTGTCGATGGCCTGGCACCTCGGCACCAGCGAGAACACCCAGTCGCTGGCCGACTCCCGGACGTACGAGATCTCCCGGAAGGACCTCAAGCCCGGCGACATCCTGAACAGCTACTACAACCACGTGATCCTCTTCGAGAAGTGGGACGACGCGGCGCACACCAAGTTCTCCTACTACTCGTTCGGCTCGACGCCCGTACGGCACGCCACCGGCGTCTCGATCAACGCGGCGTCCTTCGACGGCCACCCCAACAGCGAGTACAAGGCGCTCCGCTACAAGAACGTCGTCGACACCACCGCCGGCACGGGGACGGGCTCCGTCCACGTGGAGATCATCGGTGCGGACGGCGCCATGTGGAACAACGACGCCGACTACTCCGCCGGCACCTGGAGCGTGTGGTCCAAGATGGACAGCAGCAGCCTCAAGCACCTCGCCAGCGCCTCGATCGGTTCCACCGCCCACTACTACGCCGTCGCCGCCGACGGCCGGGTCTACACCCGCGACGCCGACTACTCCGCCGGCGAGTGGAGCAACTGGACCGAGGTCCCCGGCGCCGCCGGCGGCGCCCAGGGCATCACCGCCACCGCGGTCGGCAACTCCGTCCACCTGGAGATCATCGGCGCGGACGGCGCCATGTGGAACAACGACGCCGACTACTCCGCCGGCACCTGGGGCAGCTGGACCAAGATGGACAGCAGCAGCCTCAAGCACCTCGCCAGCGCCTCGATCGGCAGCACCGCCCACTACTACGCCGTCGCCGCCGACGGCCGGGTCTACACCCGCGACGCCGACTACTCCGCCGGCCGGTGGAGCAACTGGACCGAGGTCCCCGGCGCCGCCGGCGGCGCCCAGGGCATCACCGCCACCGCGGTCGGCTGACGGACCGACACGGACGGCGCCGGACGGGTCTCTCGACCCGGACGGCGCCGTCCGCAACCCCGCGTCACCGGACGAGTCGGCTCAGTCCTCGTCGCCCTCCGGGTTGAGGTGCGGGAGGATCCGGTCCAGCCAGTGCGGTGTCCACCAGGCGTGCGGGCCGAGCAGTGTCATCACCGCCGGCACCATGAGCAGCCGGACGATGGTGGCGTCGATCAGCACGCTGACCGCCAGGCCGAGGCCCAGCATCTTCACCACGATGTTGTCGCTCAGGATGAAGGCCGCGAACACGCTCACCATGATCAGTGCTGCGCAGGTGATCACCCGTGCGGTGATCTCCAGCGCGTGGGCCACGCTGTTCTCGGCATCACCGGTGCGCAGCCACATCTCGTGCACCCGGGAGAGCAGGAAGACCTCGTAGTCCATGCTGAGGCCGAAGACGATGGCGAACATCATCATCGGCACGTAGCTCTCGATCGGCACGGTGCCCGACACCCCGAGCGCCGGACCGCCCCAGCCCCACTGGAACACGGCCACCACCACGCCGTACGAGGCGGCGATCGACAGCAGGTTCAGCACCGCCGCCTTCACCGCCACCAGCAGGCCGCGGAAGACGATGAGGATGATCAGGAAGGCCAGCCCGACCACCACCGCGATGATCGACAGCAGCCGGCTGGCGACGATGTCGCGGAAGTCGACCTGGGCGGCGGTCGTGCCGGTCACGTAGGTGACCGCCGGGGTGTTCGCCACGGCCTGCGGCAGCACGGTGTCCTGCAGGCTGTTGACCAGCTCGGTGGTCTTCTCGTCCTGCGGCTGCTGGGCCGGGATCACCGTGGAGGTGAGCACGTCGTTGTCGCCGGACGGCAGGAACGGGCCGATGCTCGCGATGTTCGGGGTGCCGGCCAGCGCCTGCTGGACGGAGGTGGCCACCGCCTGCTGGCTCGCCGCCGGCACCGTCGTCTGGTCGATCACCACCGTCAGCGGGCCGTTGGAGCCCGGGCCGAAGGCGTCCGACATCAGGTCGAAGGCCTGTTTGTCGGTGAAGGAGGGTGGGTCGGCGCCGTCGTCGATGTGCCCGAGCTGGATGGAGAACAGCGGGATCGCCAGCACGCACACCACGGCCACACCGGAGATCAGGAACCGCCACGGGTGGCGCTCCACCACCTGCGCGTACCGGTGCCAGGTGCCGGTGGCCTCTTCGCCCGGCGCTGCGTCGGTCTCCGCGACCGGCTTGCGGACGTGCCAGCGGTCGATCGCCCGGCCGATGATGCCGAGCATCGCCGGCAGCAGGGTCAGCGCACCGGCGACCGCCGTGACCACGGTGACGCCCGCGGCCAGGCCCAGCTTGGAGATGAAGCTGACGCCGGAGACCGAGAGGCCCGCGAGGGCGATGATCACCGTGCAGCCGGAGACCAGCACCGCCCGGCCCGCGGTGGACACCGCGTGGCCCGCCGAGCCCACCGGGTCCACGCCGTCCATCAGCCCCTGCCGGTAGCGGGTCAGCAGGAACAGCGCGTAGTCGATGCCGACACCCAGGCCGATCATGGTGGCCAGGGTCGGCGACACGGTCGCGAAGGTCGTCGCCGCGGCCAACAACCCCAGGCAGCCGAGGCCGACGATCACCGCGATCAGCGCGTTGATCAGCGGCAGGCCCGCAGCGATCACGCTGCCGAAGCCGATCAGCAGCACCACGATCGCCACCGCGAAGCCGATCGCCTCGCTGCTGCGGTCGTCCGCCTTGGGCCGGGCCGCCTCGCCGAGCGGTCCGCCGTACTCGACCTGCACCCCGGCCTGGCGCAGCGGGGCGACCGCGTCGTCCACCTGGGTCAGGTAGTCGCTGCCGTAGGTACTGGGGTTGGCGTCGGTCTTGAAGGTGATGAAGGCGGTCAGCCCGTCCGTGGAGAGCGGGCCGTTGGGCGTCTGGGTGGTCGGCTGGCCGGGCTGCGGCAGCGGGTTCTGCACCGACAGCACGTGCGGCAGCTTCCCCAGGTTCGCGACCACCTGGTCGATCTGGTCCGGGAAGCCGGTCAGCGCCTGCTCGTCGTGCAGCACGATCTGCGAGCCGACGCCGCCCGCGGCCGGGTTGTGCGCCCGCAGCACCTCCAGGCCCTTCTGCGCCTGGCTGCTGGAGATGTTGAAGTCGTCGGAGAAGGTGCCGCCGACCGCCCGGTCCACGACCTGGATGCCGGCCAGTGCGACCAGCCACGCCACCAGCACCAGGACGCCGTGCCGGGCGCACCACGAACCCAGCCGGTGCAGCACCCCCGGCCGCGCGACGGCCTTTTCGGCGGCTTTGCTCGGCGGTGGCGGTGATGGCGGCGGCGCTGACGCCATGCGCCCTCCCGGGGTCGGGCACGCCGGCGGTGCCGGCGGTGCGAGGGCGTGGATGTGACGGCTGCTCAGCAGCGTAGGCAGGCGCCGCACGGTGCAAGGGGCCGACACACCGCCCCGTCCCCCGGACGCCGCCAGGACTTGCCCACAAGAGGCACACGGGGGCCACGCGCCCTGGATCGACCCGCGCCGGGCTGCCGACGGGCCGTCACCGCAGGTGCGTCGCAGGGCGGACGCAGGTGGCGGGCGGGCCGTCCGTGCACATTCTTGACAGAGCCTGGGGGTGGTCTGAGCGGTTTCTGACAGTCCTCTACGATCAACGCGTGTTGAGCCTGACCGGATTGCCGTTGCGTGTCCTCGCCGTCCTCCTCGCCGTCGGAGCCTTCGCCGCCACCATGTGGCTGTGGCCGAGGCTGGCCGGGCGCGGCTGGAAGTCCTGGCTCGGCCGGCTCGGCGCGTTCTTCGGCACCCAGCTGGCCGTCCTCGCGGCGATCGGCCTGGTCGCCAACGCCTACTTCGGCTTCTACACCACCTGGAGCGACCTGCTCGGCACCGACGGCAAGCAGGGCACGGTCGTCGACCACGAACCCGGCGGCAAGGCCGTCTCGGTGACCGGCCAACAGAAGGTGTACTCCTCGCAGGGATCCGCCCAGGACCGCTCCGGGGTGATCGAGAAGGTCCGCATCCGCGGCGCCTCCTCCGGCCTGACCGGCACCCCCGCGTACGTGTACCTGCCGCCGCAGTACTTCCAGCCCGAGTACGCGCACAGCCGCTTCCCGATGGCGCTGGTGCTCTCCGGCTATCCCGGCTCCGCAGAGAAGCTGATCTCGCTGCTGGAGTACCCGGACTCCACCCTGAAGGCGATCCAGGCCTCGCAGCTGCCGCCGACCGTGCTGGTGATGATGCGGCCCACCCTGGTCGGCAACCGGGACACCGAGTGCATGGACGTCCCCAACGGCCCGCAGGTGGAGACCTTCTTCACCGAGGACCTCCCCAGGGCGATGGCCGGCAGCTACCGGATCCTCGACCGGCCGGACGCCCGCGCCGCGATCGGCGACTCCACCGGCGGCTACTGCGCCCTCAAGTTCGCGCTGCGCAAGCCCGACTCGTACCGCTCGGCGATCTCGCTGTCCGGCTACTACACCGCCCCGGTCGATCCGACCACCGGCGACCTGTTCGGCGGCCGGCCCAGCCTGAAGCAGGAGAACGACCTGCTGTGGCGGCTGCGCACGCAGCCGGGCCGGCCGGTCTCGCTGCTGCTCGCCACCAGCCGCAACGAGCACAACTACGCGGCCACCCAGAAGATGGTCGCCGCGTTCAAGGCGCCCACCGAGGTGTCCACCATCACCCTCGACAGCGGCGGCCACAACTTCCACACCTGGACCCGGGAGATCCCGCCCGCCCTGGAGTGGCTCGGCCGGCGCCTGGCCCCGCCGCAGCCCGCGGGCTGACGCACCGACGGGCCGCAGGCCGCATCCGGACGGGTGGAGGGCGGCCGGGGCGGCCGAAGAAGATCACACCGGCCTCATAGGCCACTCTCATGGAGCTCTCAGCCTGCGCGGCGAGCGTATCGCCCATGACCACGACCCGTCCCGTTCCTCCGACCAGCGAACCGTGGCCCGAGGCTGCGAACTACCCGCCGCCGTCGCCAGCCGGCGATCGGGCCCCGGTCGATCCGCTCTTCCCGCCGGCCGACCCGCCGGCGCCCGGCCCCAAGGGGCCCTCCAGCTGGGGCGACCGGCTGCGGACGTTGCCCGGCCGCGCCCGGCGCGGCCGCCCGGACGACCCGCGATGGGCCCGGCCGGCGCTGCTGGCCCTGCTGGCCGCCACCGCCGTCCTCTACTTCTGGAACCTGTCCGCCTCCGGCTGGGCGAACTCCTTCTACTCGGCCGCGGTACAGGCCGGCTCGCAGAGCTGGAAGGCCTTCTTCTACGGCTCCTCCGACGCCGCGAACTTCATCACCGTCGACAAGCCGCCGATGTCGCTGTGGCCGATGGCCCTGTCGGTCCGGATCTTCGGCCTCAGCTCGTGGAGCATCCTCGCGCCGCAGGTGCTGATGGCGGTGGCGACGGTCGCCACGGTGTACGCGACGGTCCGCCGCCGGTTCTCCGCCCTCGGCGGCCTGGTGGCCGGTGCCGCCCTGGCCCTGACCCCGGTCGCGGCGCTGATGTTCCGCTTCAACAACCCGGACGCGCTGCTGGTCCTGCTGCTCACCCTCGCCGCGTACGGCGTGGTGCGGGCCACCGAGACCGCGAGCACCCGCTGGCTGGTGTTCGCCGGTGCGATGTTCGGCTTCGGCTTCCTCACCAAGACCCTGCAGGCCTTCCTGGTGCTGCCGGCCTTCGCGCTGATCTACCTGGTCACCGCGCCGACCGGGCTCGGCCGCCGGGTCCGCCAGCTGCTGTGGGCCGGCCTCGCCATGGTGGTCGCCGGCGGCTGGTGGGTGGCGATCGTCGAGCTCGTCCCGGCCTCCGCCCGTCCCTACATCGGCGGCTCCCAGGACAACGACTTCCTGTCCGTGACCTTCGGTTACAACGGCTTCGGCCGGATCACCGGCAACGAGACCGGCAGCGTCGGCGGCGGTGGCCGCGGCGGCACGGGCGGCGGCATGTGGGGCGAGACCGGCATCACCCGGCTCTTCGACGGCGACATCGGCGGGCAGATCGCCTGGCTGATGCCGGCCGCACTCGTCCTGCTGGTGTTCGGCCTCTGGGCGACCCGCCGGTACCCGCGCACCGACAGCGCCCGGGTCGGCTTCCTGGTCTGGGGCGGCTGGCTGCTCTGCACCGCCCTGACCTTCAGCTTCATGTCCGGCATCTTCCACCAGTACTACACGGTGGCGCTGGCCCCCGCGGTCGCCGCACTCGTCGGCATGGGCGCGGACGGCCTCTGGCGGGCCCGGCACCGGCTGCCGTACGCGGCACTGCTGGGCGCCGTGGTCGCGGTCACCGCGGTCTGGGCGTACGTGCTGCTGGGCCGCAGCGCGGACTTCGTGCCGTGGCTGCGCTGGGCGGTGCTGGTCGGCGGACTCGCCGCGGCGGTCGTGCTGCCGCTCGCCGGCCGGGTGAGCGGACGCCTCGGGGCACGGCTGGCCACGGTCGCCGGGCTGGCGGCGCTGGCCGCGGCACTCGGCGGGCCGACCGCCTACGCCCTGCAGACCGTCTCCACCGGGCACAGCGGCTCCATCGTCACGGCCGGTCCGCAGGTCCAGGGCGGCGGCTTCGGCGGCCCCGGCGGCGGCCGGTTCCGGGCGGGCGGCGCACCCGGCGGCACGGGCTTCCCCCCGGGTGTGCAGGGCGGCCGGAACGGCCAGGGCCAGGCGCAGGGTCAGACCCAGGGCCAGAACGGCTTCCCGGGCATGAACGGCCTTCCAGGCATGAACGGCCAGAACGGCCTCCCGGGTGCGAACGGCCGGAACGGCTTCCCCGGCATGGACGGGGCGGGCGGCGAGGGCCGGACCGGGCGCGGCACGGGCGGGCCCGGCGGGATGGGCGGTCTGCTCAACGGCGCCCGGGTCAGCAGCGAGGTCGCCGCCCTGCTCAAGCAGGACGCCGGCAAGTACACCTGGGTCGCGGCCGCCGTCGGCTCGCAGAACCAGGCCAGCTACCAGCTCGCCACCGGCGAACCGGTGATGGCGCTCGGCGGCTTCAACGGCACCGACCCGTCGCTGACGCTGGCCCGGTTCCAGCAGTACGTGAAGGAGGGCAAGGTGCACTGGTTCATCGGCGGCGGCGGCTTCGGCGGGGGTGGCGGGATGGGCGGCTCCTCCGACTCCTCGGAGATCGCGAGCTGGGTCCAGGAGAACTTCACCGCCAAGACCGTCGGCAGCACCACCCTCTACGACCTGACCGCAGCCGAGTAGCAGGGCCGACCCGAAGGGGCGCGGGGAACTGCGCGCAGTGGAAGAAGCCGACCGGCACCTTCCGACTCGCGCGGTTCCCCGCGCCCCTTCCTCTGCCGGCCCGACCGGTCCGGGTCGCTCCCGGTCGTGGCCGACCGCCGGGGTCAGCTGCACTGGGCGAGCATGGCCTGCTTGTCGGCGGGGGTGACCGGGAGGTCGTACTTGAGGGAGACCTGGGCGAAGCGGACGGCGTAGGCGCAGCGGATCTTCGGGTCGGCGGGGAGCCATTCGGCGGGGCCGGAGTCGCCCTTGGCGGAGTTCTGGGAGCCGTCGGCGGGGACGAGGTTGAGGGGGTCGTTGGCGATCCTGACCCGCTTGGCCTTGTCCCACTTGGAGGCGCCCATCCGCCAGTCGTAGGAGAGCGGCATCACATGGTCGATCTGGATCTTCGTGGCCTGGGCCTTCGTCCACTGCACGGTCCTGCCGGTGTACGGGTCGTGGATGGTCATGGCGGTGACGGTGCAGGTGGAGCCGGACTTGTGTTGGACGGAGCGGCCGTCGCGGGCGAGCAGGTCGTTGCGGGTGTCGCAGTCGTTGTGGCCGAGGGCGGTGCCGTCGACGTTGTCCGTCCAGGCGGGGCCGAACTGGTCGCGGTCGTAGCCGGTCCGCGGGCCGGGCGGGGCGGTGCGGACCTTGGCGATCAGGTCGTGGCCGGCCTTGCGGTCGGCGGCGGTGGTGAGCGGGGCGAGGCCGGGCCTGGTGCCGTCGGGGTTCTGGAGGGGGCTGGTGCCGAGGGCGGCGACGTTGTCCGAGGAGGTGCCGGTGGTGCCGGAGGTGCAGGCGGTGAGCAGGAGGGCGGGCAGCAGCAGGGCGGACAGGGCGGTGGTTCGGCGGGCGCGCACGGGTTCTCCCCCGACGGTGTGGCGGTAGCGGCGCACCAGCAGAGCAGGGGCCGTCCCGCCGGGTCAAGCCGCGGGGTGCGGGGCGGGTCAGCCGCCGATCGCGGACATCGGGCGGTCGGGGCGGACGAAGCCGGCGGTGTCGATGGCGTGGCCGGGGCCCTTGCGGGCGATGGTGGCGCGCCAGGCGGCTTCGATCCGGTCGTCGTCGGCGCCGCCGCGGAGCAGGGCCCGCAGGTCGGACTCCTCGGTGGCGAAGAGGCAGTTGCGGAGCTGGCCGTCGGCGGTGAGCCGGACGCGGTCGCAGCCGCCGCAGAAGGGCCGGGTGACGGAGGCGATGACGCCGACGACGGTGTCGGTGCCGGCGATCCGCCATTCCTCGGCGGGGGCGTTGCCGTGCCGGCCCACGGGGACGAGGTCCCAGCGGCGGCCGAGGGTGGTGAGGATCTCCTCGGCGGTGACCATGCGGTTGCGGTCCCAGGCGCCCTGGGCGTCGAGCGGCATGGACTCGATGAAGCGCATCCGGTAGCCGTGGCCGGCGGCGAAGTCGACGAGGTCGCAGAGTTCGTCGTCGTTGGTGCCGCGGACGGGGACGGCGTTGACCTTGACCGGGTCGAGGCCGGCGGTGCGGGCGGCGGCGAGTCCGTCGAGGACGTCGGCGAGCCGGTCGCGGCGGGTGATCTCGGTGTACCGGTCGCGGCGGAGGGTGTCGAGGGAGACGTTGACCCGGTGCAGGCCGGCGGCCTTGAGGTCGGCGGCGGTGCGGGCGAGGCCGATGCCGTTGGTGGTGAGGGAGAGCTCCGGGCCGCCGTCGGGGCCGGGGATGCCGGCGAGGGCGGCGAGCAGTCCGGGCAGGCCGCGGCGGAGCAGGGGTTCGCCGCCGGTGAGGCGCAGGGTGCGGATGCCGAGGCGGTGGACGGCGATCCGGGCGAGGCGGACGATCTCCTCGTCGGTGAGGAGTTCGGGGCGGGGCAGCCAGTTCAGGCCCTCGGCGGGCATGCAGTAGGTGCAGCGCAGGTTGCAGCGGTCGGTGAGGGAGATCCGCAGGTCGGTGTGGACCCGGCCGTAGCGGTCGACCAGGGGCGCGCGGTGCGGATGTCCGTTGCCGGGGGCGGTGGTACTGGGTGCCATGGGCCCAGTACAGGCGCCGGGCGGGGGGTGCGGCCAGCGGCGGAAGCGCCGGGGTGCGGCGCCGGCCTGCGACGTCCCCTTGTGGGATCGCACAACTGCCGCGGACGGCGCGGCGTCGGGAGACTGGGGTCATGACGGATCTTCGGGTGGCCGGCCTGGTGCTGGCGGCGGGGGGCGGGCGGCGGCTGGGCGGGCGGCCCAAGGCGCTGGTGCCGTACCGCGGGCGGCCGCTGCTGGAGCACGCGCTGGGGGTGGTCCGGGCGGGCGGCTGCGGGCCGCTGGTGGCGGTGCTGGGGGCGGCGCGGGAGCGGGTGCGGGCGGAGGCGGAGACGACCGGCTGCCTGCTGGTCGACAATCCGGCGTGGGAGAGCGGGATGGGCTCGTCGCTGCGGGCGGGTCTGGCGGCGCTGCCGGCGGACGTCTCGGCGGTGCTGGTGATGCTGGTGGACACGCCGGGGGTGACGCCGGAGGCGGTGGCCCGGCTGCTGGCGGCGCACCGGGCCGGCGGCGGGCTGGTGGCGGCGGCGTACGCGGGGCGGCGGGGGCATCCGGTGCTGATCGGTGCGGGGCTGTTCGCGGAGGCGGCGGCCGGTGCCGAGGGGGACGCGGGGGCGCGCGCCCTGCTCGCCGCGCACGCCGGGGAGCTCCTGCTGGTGGAGTGCGGGGACGTGGCGGTGCCGGACGACCTGGACACGCCGGCCGACCTGGCCCGCTGGACGGCCTCGCAGGGGTGAACGGCGCCTCTGTACAAGGCCGTTGGGCCACTCTCGTGCGCTGGTGGCACAGCGGCCCCCGCCGTTCGGAGGGGGCGGCGCCGGGGTCGGGTTGTATGCCCCTTAACTCTCCCTGAGGTTTGCCGTAATCCACTCCGCCACCTGCCCGGATCAGCGAAGATGGGGGGTGACCTGCCCAGCCGACACCGAACGGACGGTGCCAGCCATGACCGCAGTGCCGCTGCCCGACGACTTCAGCGACCAGGCGGCCGGTCCCGTCCCGGCCGCGGGTGCCAGCGCCATCCGCTGCCCGGCCTGCCGGGCCGAGCACGTGTACGAGGCGCCGAGCCTGCCGTGCCCGTGCGGGGCCCAGCTGCGGGTGCCGCTGCTGCGGGGCGGGGTGCCGGTGCAGGTGCGGTTCCGGTCGTGGGAGGACTCCTGGCTGAGCATGCGCTGTCCGCACTGCGGGCGCAACGACCAGTGGCCGCAGCCGGAGTTCACCTGCAACTGCGGGGCCACGGTGCGGCTCCCGGTGGACCGGGCGCCGCGGCTGCCGGCGGCGGGTCCGAGCGGGCGGCCCGCCGGTGCGCGGCCGTACACGACGGCGGTGCCGCCGGAGCCGGTGGCACCGCAGCCGGGCCGGCACCGGCTGATGCGGCCCCCGTTCCGCCCGCAGCCGGTGCGCACCTCGCAGGACGCGGTGCTGGCGGCGGCGCGCTACCTGCAGTGGCTGGGCTTCGAGGACCTGGAGCTGACGGAGGGGCAGGACCGCGAGGCGGTGACACTGCTCGGCACCCGGATGGTGGCGCAGGTGGACACCTGGTCCGATCCGGCGGACGTGAAGGCCGTGGAGTGCCTGTGGATGCAGACGCTGCACAGCGAGGAGATGGCGGCCGCGATGTTCACGCTGGCCGGGTTCTCGCACCAGGCGGTGGTGCGCGGCGAGCAACTGCTGGTGGCGCTGTTCACGGTGGACGCGGCGGGCATCCCGCAGCCGGCGAACGGCGCGGCGGAGGCCCTGATGGAGACTGGCTGGACGTCCTGATCCACCGTCGGGCGGAGGGCGACCCTCCGCAATCAGTGCCGCTCGTGATCTGGTGCACAAGCGCGCCCCCGTGTTGAATTGCCGCCACAGCGCAGGCCGATGGGGAGGGCCCGCGCCCTGCTGGATGGCGCACACGAGGAGGTGGCGTTGTCGGAGCACGGGAGGGCCCAGGGCGGCCTGGCGGAAGCCGTGTGGCGGTTGCGGTCGCGCGGGTGCTGGCAGGAGGCTGCCGAGTTGCTGCGCCCGCAGGCCGGGCGCGATCCGGCGGCGGCCCTGCAGAGGGCCGAACTCCTGATCGAGCAGTGCCTGTTCACGGCCGCGCACTGGGCCGAGGCGGAGGCCGCGCTGCGCCTCGCCGAGGCCGGGGCGGCGGCGCCCCCGCAACGGGCCGCGGCGGCGTGTGCGCGCGGCTTCCTGGCGTACGTGGCCAGCGTGCTGGGCCGGCGCGACCGACTGGACGAGGCACAGGCGGCGCTCGGTCGCACCTCGGCCCTGCTGGCGCCGGACGCGCCGGGCCGGCCGCTGCTGGACTTCCGGCGCGGCCTGGTCGCGGAGCACCTGCTGCACGACCCGGTGGCGGCCCGGATCGCCTACCGGCGGGCGCACGACGCGGCACTGGAGCGGCACGACGACCTGCTCCGCTCGTACACCTGGCGGCACCTGGCGGGGCTGGCGCTGGCGGGCGGCGACCTGGAGCGGGCCCGGGAGGGTTTCCGGGCCTCGCTGCGGCTGCGCGAGGAGCTGGGCTTCACGGTCGGGGTGGCGCCGGCACTGGCCGCGCTGGCCGAGGTCGCGGACCCGGCGGAGGCGGCCCGGCTGCGCGCCGAGGCGGCCCGGCTGGTGCAGGCGCTGGGCGGCGTGCCGGTGTGGCTGGCCGGACGGCTGCGGGTGCCTGCGCAGCCCGGCCTGCCGGACGGTACCGCGGCGCGGACACCGGGGACGGCGTGAGCTAAGGTAAGGCTAACCTGTCCGGGGAGAGCAGTGCCCCGGACGGGACTGCCTACCTACGCCGTCCCCGGGCTCCTTCCGAGCCCCGTCCCGCTGGGGCCCGCATGACCGTGACCACCGTGGAGGCCGCCCCGGCCGAGGCCGCCGCCGAGCCGCCGCTCGCCGACAGCTACCGCCGCCTCGCCGCCGCCCACCCGGCCATGCGCGTGCACTGCGGGCCGCTGCCGTCCGGCGACGGCTGGATGTCCGCCGCCGACCTGGCCACCGACCCGGACGCCATGCGCACCGCGATCGCCTTCGACGCGGAGGCCGGTCTGCGCGACTACGGCACGCCGCTGCGCCCGGACGTCGCGGCCGGGTTCTGCCTGCACCGCCACCTGTGGCCGACCGCCCTGGCGTTCACCCTCCCCTGGTTCCTGGAGCGCCGGGTGCCCCGGCTGCCGGTCGGGCGGGTGGCGATCCGCCGGGCCACCGGCGAACTCGCCGTGCACCCGGCCGGCCTGACCGGGCTGCCGGACGATCCGCTGGCCGGCACCGGACTGCTGCGGGTGGTGCCGGACGAGGCCGCGCTGCGCGCCGAACTGCTGGACGCCCTCGCCGAGCACACGGCGCCGCTGGTGGCGGCGTTCCGCCCGCAGCTGCGGCGCGGACCGCGGACGCTCTGGGGGACGGCGACCGACGACGTGGTCGAAGGGCTGTGGTACCTGGCCGGCCTGCTCGGCGAGGAGGAACGCGCGGCGGCGGAGCTGACGGCGCTGCTGCCCGGCGACGGCCCGGCGCCGTTCGTCGGCGGGGCGGCCTTCCGCCTCTCCGGCGGAATCCGTACACGCACTCGGGCGACCTGCTGTCTGTTCTACACGGTTCGCCCGAACGAGGCGTGTTTCACCTGCCCGCGACAGCAGGAAAGATGATTGCCATTCGAATATTCCTCGATAATTCCCCCGCACCGGTGCATCGCCCTTAATCCGGCCTTCGGCCCCGGGAATTCTCCGCCATCATGGACCAGCCGTTCCCACGCAGGAAAGCGAGGCTGGTTCAGGTCATGAGACTGTCGGACATATCACTGGGCTGGGCCACCACCGGCGGGGCCCTCTTGGTGGTCACCGCCGTACTGGTGGCGTTCGCCCGCAACCGGGCCGGCGCGACGGCGGGCGGGGGCGATTCGTGGGAGCGCTCGGAGGAGCGCCGCCGCCGCAAGGAATCCCTGTACGGGGCCGCCTCGTACACCCTGCTGTTCTGCTGTGCGGCCGTCGCCGCGGCGCTGTCCTTCCACGGGCTGGTCGGCTTCGGCGTCCAGAACCTCAACCTCTCCGGGGGCTGGGAGTACCTGGTGCCCTTCGGGCTCGACGGCGCCGCGATGTTCTGCTCGGTGCTGGCCGTCCGCGAGGCCAGCCACGGCGACGCGGCGCTCGGCTCGCGGCTGCTGGTGTGGCTCTTCGCCGGCGCCTCCGCCTGGTTCAACTGGGTGCACGCGCCGCGCGGGCTGGGACACGCCGGTGCACCGCAGTTCTTCGCCGGCATGTCGCTCTCGGCGGCCGTGCTCTTCGACCGGGCGCTGAAGCAGACCCGCCGCGCCGCGCTGCGCGAGCAGGGCCTGGTGCCCCGTCCGCTGCCGCAGATCCGCATCGTCCGCTGGCTGCGCGCCCCGCGGGAGACGTACGCCGCCTGGTCGCTGATGCTGCTGGAGGGGGTGCGCACGCTGGACGAGGCGGTCGAGGAGGTCCGCGACGACCGGCGGGCCGCCGCCGCCGACCGGGAGCGCCGCCGCCTCGCCAACCGCCGCGAGCGGGCCGAGCTGCGCGCCATCGGCCGGCACCAGAGCGGCTGGCGGCACCGCGCGGCCGCCCGCCAGCTGGAGGCCGGGAGCGGCGCGGAGCCCGTCATAGCCGTGGAGGCGGGCCCCGCCGAGGCCCGTCCCGCCGAGACGCGGGCGGCCCGGACCGGGCTCCCCGTCCGGGCGGCCCCGCTCAGCGTCGACCTGACGCCGGAGGAGGACACCATCACGCTGCCCCGCCTGGACTCCCTGGAGCAGAAGCTCAAGGACCTGGAGCAGCAGTTCGGCTGACGGCCGGGGCGTGTCGCAGGACACGCCCCGGATCAGCTGTCCGCCGGGGCGGACCCCTCGGCGGACAGCTCGAACCACATCCGCTTGCCGGAGCCCCGGGGCTCCACGCCCCAGCCGTCCGCCAGCGCCTCGACCAGCATCAGGCCGCGCCCGGAGGACGCCTGCTCGCCGGGGGTGCGGCGGGTCGGCCACAGGTCCGACTCGTCCTCGACCTCGACCCGCAGCCGGGCCCGGCCGTTGCCGGGCGCCTGGTAGAGCCGCGCGGTGAACATCGCGTCCCGGTCGGTGTGCCGGATGGCGTTGGTGACCAGCTCGGAGGAGAGCAGTTCGGCGGTGTCGATGAGGTCCGGCACCTGCCAGCGGCGCAGTGCGTCCCGCAGCTCGCCGCGGAGCTCGGAGATCCGCGCCAGGTCGGCCTGGCCGATCCGGCGGCGCAGCTGCTGGGCGGCGCGGCCGCCGGAGGGCCCGTCCCAGCGGAGCAGCAGCAGCGCTATGTCGTCCTCGCGCTCGCTGGAGTCGGCGGCACCGGCGGCGACCCGGTCGGCGAGCTCCTCCAGCGGCTCGCGGGCGGACTCGTCGCGGGCCGCCAGCGGGCCGGAGACCGCCTCGCACAGCCGGGAGAAGCCGGTGTCGAGGTCCATCCCGCGGGCCTCCACCAGGCCGTCGGTGCAGAGCACCACGGTCTCGCCCGGGTCGAGGCTGAAGCGGGTGACGCGGTACTCCTCGTCCGGGTCGACGCCCAGCGGCAGGCCGCCGGCGACCGGCAGGACGGCGGCCGAGCCGTCGCCGCGGCGGACGACCGGGTCGAGGTGGCCGGCCCGCACCGCGTAGACCACGCCGTAGTCGACGTTGACCTCGGCGTAGGTGCAGGTGGCGAAGTGGTCGGTGTCCAGGTCGGCGAGGAAGCGGGAGGCGCGGGCCATCACGGCGGCCGGCGGGTGGCCCTCGGCCGCGTAGGCGCGCAGGGCGATCCGGAGCTGGCCCATGATGCCGGCCGCGTGCACGTCGTGGCCCTGGACGTCGCCGATGACCAGGCCGACGTGGCCGCCGGGCAGCGGCACCACGTCGTACCAGTCGCCGCCGATCTGCAGGCCGGAGCCGGCCGCGAGATAGCGGACGGCGGTGGTCACCCCGGGCACCGACGGAACGGCGCGGGGCAGCATCACCCGCTGCAGGCTCGCCGCGAGCTCGTGCTCGGCGTCGTGCAGCTGGGCGCGGGCCAGGGACTGTGCGACCAGGCCGCCGAGGGTGGAGAGCAGGGTGCGCTCGTCGGGGTCCAGCTCGCGGTCGTCGTCGAAGCTGACCACGCAGACGCCGATCGCCCGGCCGCTGACGACCAGCGGCAGGAAGGCCCAGGCGCTGCGGCCGGTGCCGGCGCCGAGCTGCTCCCAGGCCTGCGGGTAGCGCTCGCGGTACTCGTCGCGGTCGGCGATGAACACCGGTGTGCGGGTGCGGACGGCGTACGCCATCGGGTGGTCGGCGGCCAGCGGGGAGCGGTCGTGCCGGGCGATCAGTTCGCTGCGGTAGCCGCTCGCGCCGAGGACGGCGAGCCGGCCGGCCTCCATGGAGGCGAGCACCAGGCCGTCCGGCGGGAGGCCGGGCAGCGGGAGTTCGGTGAAGACGCGGGCGACGTCGCGGACGGTGACCGCCTCGGACAGTGCCCGGGCGGCCTCCTTGATGAACCGGGAGCGCTCCTCGCGCAGCGCGGCGATCTCGCCGGCCTTCTCCCGCTTGTGGAGCTCGACGGTCGCGTCCCAGACGAAGCCGACCATGCGGGAGGGGCGGCCGAAGGCGTCGGCGAGGACCCGGCCGCGGAAGCGCACCGCGTGCATCTCGCCGCCGGGGTGGACGGTGCGGTAGTACGCGCCGCACTGGCCGAGCTCGGCGACGGCGCGCTCGACCCGGCGGCGGACCACCGGTGCGTCCTCGGGGTGGAGCAGCGCCAGGAAGGCCGCGGAGCTGCGGTCGAAGCGGTCGGGGTCCAGGCCGAGGATGTCGCAGGCCCGCTGGTCGCCCTCGAGGAGGTCGCGGCGGATGTCCCAGTCGAAGGAGCCGATGCCGTTGGCGGCCATCGCCGGCTCGAGCCAGTCCGGTGTCGAGTCGCCGCCGCGGCCGGAGAGGCCGTGGGTCGTTGCGGGCACCGACAGGCCGGCGGTCGCGGTGCGCAGCGCATGGCCTGCTGCGCTGCGGACCGCCTGGGCCGGTGGGCTGCGGCGCGCGGGCCCCTGCGGCTCGGGCTCTGTCGCCATGTGTCTCCTGCCGCTGCCAGGCCGTGGCGCCCCCCGGGGGCGGCCCGGCCGGGGGGTGTTCGGTTG
>NZ_JBFAXX010000064.1:0-44697 GCF_040680995.1 Kitasatospora sp. NPDC051914 | reverse complement strand
GGCCTGATCCTGATCACCCACGACCTCGGCGTGGTCGCCGACGTGGCCGACAAGATCGCCGTGATGTACGCGGGCCGGATCGTCGAGACCGCCCCGGTCGACCAGCTCTACAAGAGCCCGGCGCACCCCTACAGCCGCGGCCTGCTCGACTCCATCCCGCGCCTGGACCAGAAGGGCCAGGAGCTGTACGCGATCAAGGGGCTCCCGCCCAACCTGCTGCGGATCCCCAAGGGCTGCGCCTTCAACCCGCGCTGCCCCCGGGCCCAGGACATCTGCCGGCGGGAGGAACCCGAGCTGTTCGATGTCACCGCCGACGACGGCACGCCCCTGCCGGGGCGGGGCAGCGCCTGCTTCTTCTGGAAGGAGACCCTCCATGACGTCTGACGGGGCCGGCGCGGTGGACGCCGCGGTGCCGCAGGAGGCCGCCTTCGCGAAGGACGTGCCCCGCGGCGAGCCGATCCTGCAGGTCCGGGACCTGGTCAAGCACTTCCCGCTGACGCAGGGCATCCTCTTCAAGAAACTGGTCGGCGCGGTGAAGGCGGTCGACGGCGTCTCCTTCGACCTGATGCAGGGCGAGACGCTGGGCATCGTCGGCGAGTCCGGCTGCGGCAAGTCGACCCTCGCCAAGGTCCTGATGAACCTGGAGCCCGCCACCAGCGGCTCGGTGCGGTTCAAGGGCGAGGAGATCTCCCACCTCACGGGCGCCGCCCTCCATCGCGTGCGGCGCAACATCCAGATGGTGTTCCAGGACCCGTACACCTCGCTGAACCCCCGCATGACGGTCGGCGACATCATCGGCGAGCCCTTCGAGATCCACCCCCAGGTGGCGCCGAAGGGCGACCGCCGCAAGGCGGTGCAGGACCTGCTGGACGTGGTGGGCCTCAACCCGGAGTACATCAACCGCTACCCGCACCAGTTCTCCGGCGGCCAGCGCCAGCGCATCGGCATCGCCCGCGGCCTCGCGCTCAAGCCCGAGGTCATCATCTGCGACGAGCCGGTCTCCGCCCTCGACGTCTCCGTCCAGGCGCAGGTGATCAACCTGCTGGAGCAGCTGCAGAACGACTTCAACCTGTCGTACATGTTCATCGCCCACGACCTCTCGATCGTCCGGCACATCTCCGACCGGGTCGGCGTGATGTACCTCGGCAAGATGGTCGAGATCGGCTCCGACGAGGAGATCTACGAGCACGCCACCCACCCGTACACCCAGGCGCTGCTCTCCGCCGTCCCCGTCCCCGACCCGGCCGCGCGGGAGGACCGGGACCGCATCGTGCTGACCGGCGACGTGCCCTCCCCGGCCAACCCGCCCTCCGGCTGCCGCTTCCGCACCCGCTGCTGGAAGGCGCAGGAGAAGTGCGCCATGGAGATCCCGCTGCTCACCGTCCGCCCGTGGCTGGAGGGATGGGCCGCGCACGAGTCCGCCTGCCACTTCGCGGCGGAGCGGGAGGCCGAGGAGAAGCCGGGCGGCACACCCTAGGGCGGACGCGGAAACGGCGGCGGGCCCCCTCCACCACGGGTGGGAAGGGGGCCCGCCGCCGCTGTACCGGCCCTGCGGCCGTCAGAGCTGCTTGGTGTCCCGCTGCTCCGGGACGGCGGCCTTGGCCGGGGCCTCGGGCGCGTCCTCGGGGAAGTGGCAGGCGGTCAGGTGGCCCTCGCGGTTGCCGGAGAGCTGCACCAGCGGCGGCTCCTCGGTCGCGCACTTCTCCTGCGCCTTCCAGCACCGGGTGCGGAACCGGCAGCCGGACGGCGGGTTGATCGGCGACGGCACGTCACCGGTGAGGCGGATGCGCTCGCGGGCGTCGTCCGGGTCCGGCTCGGGGACGGCGGACAGCAGTGCGTGGGTGTACGGGTGCCGCGGGCTCTCGTACAGCGACTGGCGGTCGGCGATCTCCACGATCTTGCCGAGGTACATGACCGCGACCCGCTGCGAGAAGTGCCGGACGACCGCGAGGTCGTGCGCGATGAAGAGGAACGCGATGCCGAGGTCCTTCTGCAGCTGCTGCAGCAGGTTGACGACCTGCGCCTGGATGGAGACGTCCAGGGCGGAGACCGGCTCGTCGGCGACGATCAGCTTCGGGTTGAGCGACAGCGCCCGGGCCACGCCGATGCGCTGGCGCTGGCCGCCGGAGAACTCGTGCGGGAAGCGGTTGTAGTGCTCCGGGTTGAGGCCGACGGTCTCCAGCAGCTCCTGGACCCGCCGCTGGACGCCGCCGGGCGGGTTGATCCCGTTGATCTCCATCGGCGCGCTGATGATCGAGCCGACGGTGTGCCGCGGGTTCAGCGAGGAGTACGGGTCCTGGAAGATCATCTGGATCTCGGACCGGATCGGCGCGAGCTCCTTGCGGGAGGCGTGCGTGATGTCGCGGCCCGCGTAGCTGATGGAACCGGCGGTGGGCTCCAGCAGGCGGGTGACCAGACGGCCGGTGGTCGACTTGCCGCAGCCGGACTCGCCGACCAGGCCGACCGACTCGCCGGAGTGCACGGTCAGGTCGATGCCGTCGACGGCGTGGACGGCGCCGACCTTGCGCTTGAACAGGAAGCCGTCCATCACCGGGAAGTGCTTCTGCAGGCCGGAGATGCTCAGCAGCGGGTCGGCGGAGGCCGGTGCGGCCGGCGCGGACTTGTCGAGGGTCAGCTCGTTGCTCATGGTGTTCTGCCCGTCCCTGTCAGCCGAGCCGCGGCTGGATCTGATCGATGAAGATGTCCTGCTTCTGGGCCGCCGTCAGGTGGCAGGCGGTGGCGTGACCGGCCTCCGGCAGGAGGGCCGGGCGCTCGGTGGTGCAGCCTCCGCCGACGACCTTCTCGCGGTGGTCGCAGCGCGGGTTGAACGGGCAGCCGGACGGCAGGTGGATCAGGCTCGGCGGCGTGCCGCGCACCGGCCGCAGCGGGACGTCGACCGGGCCGGTCAGGTTCGGCATCGAGGAGAGCAGGCCCCAGGTGTACGGGTGCTGCGGGGTCTTGAGCACCTCGCGCACCGTGCCCCGCTCCACCGCGCGGCCCGCGTACATCACCATGATGTTCTGCGCG
The DNA here is from genome assembly GCF_040680995.1 of Kitasatospora sp. NPDC051914. Lineage (NCBI taxonomy): Bacteria > Bacillati > Actinomycetota > Actinomycetes > Kitasatosporales > Streptomycetaceae > Kitasatospora > Kitasatospora sp. NPDC051914. Next base: position 41,670 of record NZ_JBFAXX010000064.1, on the reverse strand, counting down.
GTGCTGGCGACCACGCCGAGGTCGTGGGTGATCAGGATGATGGCGGTGCCCATCTCCTGCTGCAGGTCCTTGAGCAGGTCGAGGATCTGCGCCTGCACGGTGACGTCCAGCGCGGTGGTCGGCTCGTCCGCGATGACCAGCTTGGGGTTGCAGACCAGCGACATCGCGATCATCGCGCGCTGGCGCATGCCGCCGGAGAACTGGTGCGGGTAGTCGTCCACGCGCACGTTCGGCTGCGGGATGCCGACCTTGGTCAGCATCTCGATGGCGCGGTCCCGGGCCTCCTTCTTGGAGGCGCCGGTGTGCTTGCGGTAGGTCTCGCCGATCTGCTTGCCGATGGTGTGGAACGGCGACAGCGCGGTCAGCGGGTCCTGGAAGATCATCGACATCGTCTTGCCGCGGAGCTTCTCCAGCTCCTTGGTGGACGCGCCGACCAGCTCCTGGCCGGCCAGCTTGATCGAGCCGTCGATCTCGGTCTTCTCCGGGTTGTGGAGACCGAGGATCGCCAGGTTGGTGACGGACTTGCCGGACCCGGACTCGCCGACGATGCCGAGCGTGGTGCCCGGTTCCACCTCGAAGGAGAGGTTGTCCACGGCCCGGACCACGCCGTCCTCGGTGCTGAATCGGACCGAGAGGTCGCGGACTGAGAGGAAGGCGGTGCTGCCGCCGCTGCCGGCGGCCGCCTCCTCGGGCTTGGCCTGGGTGGTCATGGACTGGGCTCCTCGGTGCGGTACGTGAGGTCGGGAACGGCTGGTTCGGCCAGGGGTGCGGCCGGTCAGGCCAGGCGGATGCGCGGGTCGATCAGGGCGTACACGGCGTCGACCACGATGTTGAAGATCACGATGAAGGTGGCGGCCACCATGGTCACACCGACCAGCATCGACAGGTCGGAGTCGATGAACGACCGGATGGCCAGCTCGCCCAGGCCGTGCAGGCCGAACGTGCTTTCCGTGATGATCGCACCGCCGAGCAGCACGCCCAGGTCGATGCCGAAGACGGTGACGATGGTGCCCATCGCGCCGCGCCACGCGTAGCGCATGAAGACCGAGGTGCCCGACATGCCCTTGGCGCGGGCGGTGCGGACGTAGTCCTCGGTGAGCTGCTCGACCATCGAGGAGCGCGTCATACGGGTGTAGTTGGCCGTCCAGATCAGCGAGAGCACGATCCACGGCACGAGCAGGCCGCTGAACCAGCCGATCGGGTCCTCGGTGATCGGCACGTAGGTGGGCAGGTCCAGCAGGTCGGTGCTGTAGACGAGCGCCCAGAGCGCGAGCGGGCCGGCGACGTAGATCTGCATCGACGTGGCGACCAGCGAGGCGGCACTGGCGATCTTGTCCGCCGCCTTGCCCTGCTTGTGGGCGGCCAGCATGCCGGTGCCGATGCCGAAGATCAGGAAGACCACGGCCGAGCCGACGGTCAGCGACAGCGTGGTCGGGAAGCGGTCCATCAGGGTGTCGAGGACCATGTCCTTCTTGACGAAGGACCAGCCGAAGCACGGCGCGTCGCAGTGCGGGACGTCGCCGCCCGGGTACGTGTGGCCGACGAAGATGCCTGACAGCCAGTTCCAGTACTGCATGGGGACGGACTGGTCCAGCCCCATGCTGTGCTTGATCAGGGTGAGGTTCTCGGGCGAACAGACCTTGCCGCAGAACAGCCGCGCCGGATCCGCCGGGATGGCGAAGAAGAGCGCGAAGGTGACCATGCTGATGATCAGCAGGATGACGAGGGCGCCGAGGGATCGGCGGACTAGGAATCGGAGCATGGGGTCGGGCTCTCCTGATCGGGGCGCCGGCTGCGGGTGCGGTGGCTTGCAGGGGCGGGGTAGGGCTGAGGGGGGCCGGACCGGTGGGGCACCGGCCGTTCGGCCGATGCCCCACCGCGGCTACTGCATTGTGCCGATGACTACTTGACGTAGATGTTCAGCGGCGACTGCAGACCGAACAGCGTGTCGTACTTCACGCCGCCCAGGCCGGAGCCGTACAGGCTCAGCGAGCGCTGGTACACGTCCGGGATGGAGACGGCCTTCTGCTGGAGCTTCTTGTCCAGGGCCGCCCACGCCTTGCCCTGCTCGACCGGGTCGGCGATCTTGACCGCGGCGTCGATCGCGGCGTTGACCTCCGGGTCGTTCAGGTGCGCGTAGTTGGAGGCACCGTCCGCGATCGCGCGGCCGTCCCACACCGGCTGCAGCGAGGTGTAGCCGGTCGGCCAGTCGGCGCCCCAGCCGCCCCAGTACAGGTCGTACTCGTTGTTCACGAGGCCGATGGCGTCGTAGTAGGTCTTGGCGTCGAGCGGCTTCGGGACGAACTTGAAGCCGGCCGCCTCCAGGCCGACGCGGATCGCCTCGGTGACCTTCTGCTGCAGCGGGGTGTTGTTGTAGGCGTAGACGATGGTCTGGCCCATCGCGTTGGCCTCGGTGAGCAGCTTCTTGGCCGCCTCCGGGTCACCCTGCGGCTTCTTGAGCGTGTCGAAGACGTCGCTCTTCTCGTAGCCCAGGACGGTCGGGCTCATGTAGGTGGTGGCGTAGTCGCCGTAGCTGGTGCCGCCCTGGAGCTGACGGGTCTGCTGGTGCGGGAACGCCCGGATCAGTGCTTCGCGGACCTTCTGGTCCTTGATGCGGGTGTTGTTGATGTAGTAGTAGTCCACGTACGGCGACAGGCCCTCGAGCGTGCGGGGCTTGAGCTTCTCGTCGGCCTTGACCTGGTCGATGAAGCTGGGGTGGACCTGGTTGTGGAAGCTGAAGGCGAGCTTGTCGGCACCGTTGTCCGCCATGAAGCGCTCGGTGGACTGCTGCGACTGGACGCCGAACTCCATGTGCCACTTGTCCGGGTAGGCGTTCCGGATCGGGTCGGTGGCCGGGTCCCAGTTGGGGTTGCGGACCAGGTCGAGCGACTTGTCGGTGACGTGCTCGGCGATCTGGTACGGACCGGACGAGAACGGCTTCTTGTCGTAGGCGTCCTTGGTGTCCTGGGCCTTCGGCACGACACCGTAACCCGTCATCGCCAGGGTGAAGTTGGCGTCCGGGTGGGCGTCCTTGAAGGTGAAGACGACGGTCTTGGCGTCGGGCGCCTGCACGGCGTCCAGGCTCTTGCCCTCGTACGGACCGGGGTACGCCTCGCGGTACTTGTCACCGGCGAGCCAGGTCTGGACGTAGGTCGGGCCCGACTTCACGAAGGAGGCGAAGGTGCGCTCGATCGAGTACTTGACGTCGGCCGAGGTGATCGGGGTGCCGTCCTGCCACTTCACGCCGTCCTTCAGCGTGAACTTCCAGGTCTTGCCGCCGTCGGTGGTGGTGCCGGTGTCGGTGGCGAGGTCGCCGACCAGCTTCTGGGTGCCGTCCGGCAGGTACTTGTAGCCCGTCAGCTGACGGGTGAACAGCAGCGAGACCTCGCTGTTGTAGTTCATGTAGATCTGGGCCGGGTCCAGGTGCGAGAAGTCGTCGCGGTCGATCATGTTGACCGTGCCGCCCTTCTTCGCGTTCGGCTCCGCGGCCGCCGGGCCCTTGGAGTCCTCGGCGGTGCCGACCGAAATGCTGGCGGCCTTCACCGGCTCCTTCGAGGCACCGGAGGCGGCGCCGTCGCCGTTGGTGTGGCCGCTGGAGCACGCGGTGGTGACGGTCAGGGCCCCGGCCACCATGATGGCGGCGGCGAGCCGCCGCGACTTGCGAGCGTTCATCTTCATCCTGCCTTGGAAGGTGTCTGCGATTTCAGTTGGGTGCCCGGGGCTGGGGTGCCCATCCCCCCGGAGTCTGTGGGGCTGCTCGGCGCCGCCGGTGGGGTCAGCGGTTGGCCTTCGGGTCGAACGCGTCCCGGACGGAGTCGCCGAGCAGGTTGAACGCGAGGACGAACAGCACCATCGCCAGACCGGGGAAGATCAGGAAGGTGATGTCGGTTCGCAGGTACTGGGCCGCGTCGGCGATCATGCGGCCCCAGTCGGGGGTGGGCTCGGTGACACCGACACCCAGGTAGGACAGGCCGGCCTCGGCGGTGACGAAGGCGGGGAGCGCCAGCGTCGACTGCACCAGGATCGGCGTCCACAGGTTGGGGAGCAGCTCCTTGAAGATGATCCGCGCCGGCGAGGCGCCGGTCACCTTCGCCGCCTCGACGAACTCGCGTTCGCGCAGCGACAGGGTGGTGGCGCGCAGGATGCGGGCCAGCGACATCCAGCCGAGCAGCGAGAGGACGATCGTCACCGCGGTGAAGGACAGCCAGGTCGGCTGCGCCTCGTTGTTGGCGACCAGCAGGCCGGTGACCACCGGCATGGTGGCGATCAGGAAGATCTGCGACGGGAAGGACATCAGGATGTCGATGACCCGACCGATGAGGTAGTCCGTCTTGCCGCCGAGGTAGCCGGCCGCGATGCCCAGCGCCACGCCGATGACGGTGGTGAGCAGGGAGACCGCGAAGGCGATCAGCAGCGAGGTGCGGATGCCGTAGATCAGCAGGATGAACAGGTCGCGGCCCAGGCCCGGCTCGAGGCCGAACCAGAAGTCACCGCTCATACCGCCGTTGGGGCCCATCGGCAGACCGGAGTCGGTCAGCAGGTCGGGTGCGTTCTGGCCGTAGTGGGTGACCGGGTCCTTGCCGTAGACCATCGAGATCACCGGGGCGAGGAGGGCGACCACGACGAAGGTCAGCACGATCACGCCGCTGACCACACCGGTGCGGTCACGCATGAAACGACGCCACATCAGCTTCCCCGGGGAGAGCCCCCGGAAGCCCGGATCTGACGGAGCGTCGGCCGAGGTGTTGGCGGCGAGGTCCGACGTGGACCCGACCAGAACGCTGTCGTCGTCCGTCGTGGCCCCGGTAGGCGTCGTCATGGTGCTAAAGCTCCCGACCGTGGTCTGTGTGCAGCAAGGAGAAAAAGTTGGATGCACGGACTCTTGCAAGTCGTTAATCGAACGTCAAGAGTTCCTCACTCCGCGGATGCCCATTTCTTGCTTCGTGCTGCAATATCAACCACTTCGTAGTGCGAAATGCCTTGACATGGCTCGGATGAGACGGTCATATTCGGACATACGCCATCAAAATCTGTTCACGCGTCCGTAACGTGCTGGATGGGCATCCGATATGTGGACGCAGCGGCGGCGCCGGCCAGTTGTCGATGCGCGTAGACGTGCTGTCCGTTTTGGGCATTCTTTGGCGAAATGCGGCCCGCGTTGAACCGTCCGATAATCGGACACTACCGTTTTACGGTAGCCGGGTCGAATTTTCGGGCATGTCCGTGGTGTGCCGCAGAGCAATTCGCCCCCGCTCTTGGATGGCAAATTCACGCCACTGGCGAGTATTCGCCGTGCATTCTTCTGCGCTACTTCTGGAAGCCGATGTCCTCGTACACCGGATCGGACAGTCCGGGCGCGCCCAGGTTGGCGACCGTCCGCCGGGCCGCGAGGATCGCGGGCCGCTGGTACAGGGGTATCAGGCCGGCGACCCGCCACGCCTCCGCATCGGCACGGTTGATCGCCTCGTAGCCCTCCTTCGCCGTCGCGCTCGACGCTGCGTCAGCGATGGCCCGGTCCAGTGCCTCGCTCCCCACCTGGGAGACGTTCCCGCCGGCCCCCTGCTGGAAGGTACTGGCCAACGACGTCGCCGGGAAGGGGGTACCGGAGATGCTGATCAGCGTCAGGTCGAAGTCGTGCCGGTTCACGTACCGGTCGAGGAACTCCGCGTTGGGCACCTTCTGCACGTCCACCTGGATCCCGGCCAGCGCCAGCATCTCCAGGACCTGCGTGCTCTCCGCCGCGGCCACCGGGCTCGCGTCCGGCACGACCAGACGGAGCGTCAGCGGCTCGCCGCCCCGGCTGCGCATCGCGAAGCCCGGCCGGGGCCAGCCCGCCTGCTCCAGGGCGTCGTCGGCCGCGTCCACGTCGTACTGGCTCAGCCCGCCCGAGTTGTCCCGGTAGCCGTTCTGGCCGGGCACCAGGAAGTGGTTGTTCATCGGCGTGTAGGGCCAGTTGATGCCCTTGAGCCCGGAGCGGGCGATCGCCTCCCGGTCGATCGCCTGCAGCACCGCCCGCCGCACGGCCGGGTCGGACAGCTTCTCGCTGCGCCCGTTCAGCACCAGGGCGCGGATGTTGGGGCCGCCGGCCTGGCGGATCTCCCCGTCGGCGACGGCCGAGGCCTGCTTGTAGGCGGCGGCGTCCGGCCCGATGTCGGCGTAGTCGACGCCGCCCCGGGCGAAGGCGTCGGCCGTGGCGGCCGGATCGGTCACCCGGAAGACGATCCGGTCCAGCATCGGCTTCTGGCCCCACCAGCCGGGGTCGGCCTCCAGGGTCACCGTCCCCTTGGCGCGGTCGATCCCGACCGGCCGGAAGGGGCCCGCGGTGGCCGGGATGCGGTCGGTGTAGGCGGTGTTGAACTCCTCGGCGGTGCCGGTGTACTTCGCCGGCAGCAGCGGGCAGTCCGCGGCGTTGTTGAACATCGCCTGCCACTCGGAGAAGCGGGTCCGGAAGACCATCACCGCCTGGTGGTCGTCACGGCCGCGGACGACCGACTCGACCCGGTCGAAGCCGGTCGTGGAGGCCGTCCGGTAGTCCGGGTCGGAGCCGTTCAGGGCCCGCCAGGTGGCCGCCAGGTCGCGCCAGGTGATCGGGGTGCCGTCGGACCAGTGCGCCTTGGGGTTGAGCGTCCAGGTGACCGTCTGGCGGCCGTCGCGCATCTCGCTGACGGCGCTCAGCAGGTAGGCCTGGTTGGGGGTCTGGGTGCCGCCGGCGTCGGAGCGCCAGAAGGTCGGCAGCAGCGCCTTCATGACCGCGGTGGTGGCCGGCTCGGTGCCGTCGACGTGCAGCGGGTTCCACTGGGTGGGCAGCCGGTCGACGGCCCACTGCAGGGTGCCGCCCTGGCGGAGCGCGGAGCGCGGCCTGGGGTTGACCGAGGTCTGCGTCATCCGCTGGACGCCGCCGTCCGCCACGCGGGCGGTGCCGGCGTCGAGCGCGGACGGGTCCGGATCGCCGCTGCCCGAGCACGCGCACAGCGCGAGCGCCAGGGCGGCCGCCGACGCGGTCAGGGCGAGCGGGAACCGGGGTCTGGTCACGAGGGTCTCCCAGCTGGGCGGTGCGGCGGGGGTGGCCGTCTGCGCGGGATGGGGCGGCTCGGCTGGGGCGACATCCTGCTGACCGGGCGCGCGGATTGTCGACCTGGTCCCGATCAAGGATTGGTAACGCGGGGCGGCAGGGGGTCGTGGCGCGGAGCTTGCCCCGTTTTGCCCCGCCACTGGCGAGTAACCGCCAGGGAACGCCGCGGAGGCCGGGCCCGGACCGGCGGGTGCCGGCGGGCCCGGCCTCCGCGGCCGTGCTCTGCTGGGTCCGGCCAGGATCCGGGCCGGCGGTCGGGGCGGTGGTCAGGCCGGGAAGGTGAAGACCCGCTCCTTGCCGCTCTTGCCGATCACGGTGGCGATGCCGTCCGCGACGTCCTGCGGGGTGATCGGGACCAGGGCGCCGTTCTTGCGGGTCTTGGACTTGTCGAAGACGCCGCCGAGGGCGGCGTCCAGCTTGTCCAGGTCCCAGGTGAGGACGACCTTGCCGGAGGCGTCCGGGGCGAGGGTCAGCGCCTTGCTGGCCGTCACCTTGCCGAAGTCCCACTTCTTGGCGCCGGCCTTCAGCGTCACGTTGCCGGCCAGCACCTGCTTGCCGAGCTCGGCCGCGGCCGCCTTGAGGACGTCCTCGCCGACCTTGGGCTGGGCCGCGGTCAGGGCCAGGGCGACCTCGCCGCCGTCCTGCCCGGCGGCGCGGCTGCGGTACGCGGCCTCGACCGCCTCGGCCGCGGCGGCGGAGTCCAGGGCCTGCCCGGCCTTGCCCGGCACGACCTCGGTCTGGCCCGTCTCGGTGAACCGGACGTAGCCCTCCTTCAGGCCCTGCCCGGACTTGGCGGCCAGCTCGTCCAGCGCGGCCTTGAGCTTCGCCCGGTCGACCTTGACCTCCGGCGCGACCGCCTTGGTGCCGCCGGCCAGCGAGCCGATCACGTCGACCGGGTTGTAGCTGTGCTTGGTCAGGCCGTCGACCGTCGCCGTGGTGTCGAAGCTCAGGCCGGCGGTGGCCGGGTCCAGGCTCAGCGACTGCCCGCCGAGCTTCAGTTTGATCGGCTCCTTGCCGGTCTTGGCCACCGACTCGTCGAGGGCGCTCACCGCCTGGTCGCGGGTGTCGCCGCCGATGTCGGTGCCGAGGACCGTGGTGCCCTTGGGGATGTCGGCCTGGTTGAGCATCAGCCCGGTGCCGTACGCGGCGGCGCCGGCGAACAGCAGGCCGCCGACCGCGTAGCCGGCCAGCTTGCCGCCGCGGCCGCGCCGCCTGGGCGCCGACTCGGAGGAGGCCTTCGGGGCCGGCTCGGAGGCGGGCTCGGGCGTCCGCTCGGCCGCGGGCGCCGGACGGTTCCGGGCGGCGTCCGGGAAGCCCTCGGTGCCGTCGAATCCGCCGCCGAAGCCGTTGCCCGGCCCGCCGGCGGTGAACGGATCGCCCTGCTGCGGCGCTCCGCCGAACGGGTCGCCGGCCGCGGCGGCCGGGTTGCCGGCGAACGGGTCGCCGGCCGGGGCGGTGCCGAACGGGTCCGCGGCCGGGGAGGTGGCGAACGGATCGGTCGCGGGGGAGGTGGCGAACGGGTCCGCCGCCGGGCCGGTGGCCGGCGGGGCGGAACCGAACAGGTTGGCGGTCGGCAGGCCCGGTATCGAGCCGCCCGGACGCGCGTCGTCGCGGATCGGCTCGAAACCGCCGATCTGGGTGTCCTCGGGCTCCTGCGCGGCGGCGCCGGCCGCGCGGCCGGCCGCGAACGGGTCGGCCGGGCCGGAGCGGAACGGGTTCTCCGGCGCCTGGGCGGCGAACGGGTCCGCCGGTGCGCTGCGCGGTGCACCGGCGGCGGGCGCGGCGAACGGGTCCGGCGCGAAGCGGCCGGCCGGGCGCGGGCCCACGGCACCCTCCGGACGGCCCTGCTGCGGGGCTGCGAACGGGTCCTGGGGAGCCGCGAACGGGTCCTGCGGGGCACCGTCGGGCCCGCCGGCGAACGGCGAGGCCGGAGCGCCGGTCGGCCGCGGCGCCGGCCGCTGCTCGCCCGGCTGCGGCGCGCGCGGGCCGGGGGCGGTGGCGCGCTGAGCGGCCTGCGGGGCACCGGACGCCGCCGCGGGCTGCGGGGCCGCGCCCGGGCCGGGCTGGGGGGTCGGGTTCGGACGGCCTGCCGGTGCGCCGGCCGGAGCGCCCGTGGGCGCCGGGGCGGGCCCGGCGTCCTGACGGCCCCTCTGCCGGGGACGGAACCAGGCGCCGGTCGACTCGGACTCGCTCGGGCCGCCCTGCGGCCCCTGACCGCCCTGACCGCCGGGCGCGCCCTCCTGCCACTCCGGCGGGAGCTTCGGCGGGGCCGAGGCGGTGCCGGCCTCCATCACGCCGAGGACGGGCGAACCGCCGCCGCCTTCCGAGCGGTGCCGGGGAGCGCCCGCGTCCGCCGGGGCCGCCGGGGGCTCCTCGTTCTTGACGGGGCTGCGCACCACGATCGGCGGGATCGGCCGGGAGCCGGGGATGTTGATCCGCATCCGGGTGGTGAGGGTGGTCTCGGTCTTCGGGACGTCGTCGGCCGGGGCCTCCTGGCCGCCGACCGCGGCGGCCTGGGAAGCCGTGCCGAAGGGGTCGTCGCTGCGGCCGTGCGCGAAGGCGGCGGCGCCCGGCAGGCCGGTGCCGTACGGCGGGGTGCCCGAAGGGTAGGCGTCCGCCCCGTCCGCCGGGCGGCGGCCGGGGTTGCCCCCGCGGGACTGCGGGTACGCGCTGTCAGATTCGCGGCTGCTCAATGCTGCTCTGCTCCGGGTTCGCGGCCTCGCCGTGGGCGGGGCCGCGGGTTGTGGGGCGTCCCGCCGCGCGCACGGAAGCCACCGCGCTGCGGGCCGGACGAACCCTCCGACACCAGCTTCTTCACGTGTTGGCTGAGACGGCGCCGCCGCCACGCGATTGGGCCGAAGGTACTCTCCCGCCCGGCATCCGCGGCGTCCGGGGCCGTCGTTCCCCGGTCGCACGACCGGAGGCACCCGCACCGGCACCACCTTACTGGGAAGCGCAGAGCGGCGGCCGGGATCAGAAGAACCCGATCTGTCCGATTATTCCGCTATGCGACTTATGCGTGCGGGTCCCTGACAGGCCGTTTCCGATCGTCCGCCGGGGCCCCGAGGCCGAAGCCCGTCCGGGTCGGCAGCGTCGCGCAGACCACCCCGGCCACCGCGCCCGCGAAGATGTAGAGGTACGAGGTCAGCCCGGCCGCGAGCACGAAGTCGCCCTCCGGCCGCGGGGCCATCATGACCATCAGCACGGCGAACCAGCCCGCCAGCGGGATGCCCGCGCCGAGCTTCGTCCCGGTCAGCCGGAGCCCGCCGTAGAAGACGCCGAGCGTCCCGGCGAGGGCCAGCAGCACGCCGAAGGGCGGCCACAGGGCCTGCACGAAGGTTCCGCACAATGCCACCGCCGCCCCCAGCAGGAACAGCACCACGTAGGCGGCCACCCGGAAGCCGCGCGGCGGCAGCGGCTCGGCCAGCCGCTGCGACCGCGTCCCGAGGAGGACCTGCTGCGGCTTCACCCGGCCACCCCGGCGAAGAGGTCCGTCTCCGGCAGCGGCCCGCCGGGCTCGCCGTGCACCAGCTGGTAGTACTCGGTCGCCAGCAGCGGCTGCCCCAGGTCGTTGCTGAGTGCGAAGTGGCTGCCCGCCACGGTGATCTGGGTCTCGTGCGCCCGCATCGCGGCCGCCTTCGCGCCGGCGTACGCGGTGCCGTCGACCACCGCGGTCACCGCCCCGTCGTCCACCACGCCCGGAATGTCGCCGACCGAGGCGGTGCCGGGGAAGGCCGCGGCCTGCGCCGTCTCCTTCAGGGCCCGCTCGATCACCGAGCGCGGCATCCGGTTGTAGTACACCTTGGCGATCCGCCAGGCCCCGCCCAGCTCCGGCCGGTACGCCGGGTCGGCCGCCAGCTCGTAGGCGCGCAGCGCCACCCGGTGCGCCTGGATGTGGTCCGGGTGCCCGTAGCCGCCGCGCTCGTCGTAGGTGACCAGCACCTGCGGCCGCACCTCGCGGACCACCGCGACCAGGTGGCCGGCCGCCTCGTCCACGTCGGCCTGCCAGAAGCAGCCGGGGTGCTCGTTGTCGGCGACGCCCATCATCCCGGAGTCGCGGTAGCGGCCGGGGCCGCCGAGGAAGCGGAAGTCGGCGACACCGACCGCGCGCATCGCCGCGGCCAGCTCGCCGATCCGGTGTTCGCCCAGGGTGTCGTCCCGATCGGCCGTCAGGCGGGCCAGCCCGGGCGGGATCACCTCACCGCCCTCGCCGAGGGTGCAGGTCACCAGCGTGACCTGGGCGCCCTCGGCGGCGTACCGCGCCATGGTGGCTCCGTTCACGATCGACTCGTCGTCGGGGTGCGCGTGCACCAGGAGCAGGCGGCGGGGCGGTCGGTCGGAGGCTGCGGTCATGGCCGCCAGCCTAGTGCCGCATCAGGCGGAGGTTGCCTGACGCGGCACCGGCGACCGGAGGTCCGTCAGAGCTTCAGGCCATTGATCATCCCTGCCACGTTGCTGGTGACCTCCTGGATCGACGGCGCGATCGAGGTGGAGGCCAGGTAGAAGCCGAGGAGCGCACAGATGATCGCATGGGCCAGTTTCAGGCCGGACCGGCGGACCAGGACCACCACGATGACCAGCATCAGCACGGCTGCGGAGACGGACAAAGCCATGACGGCTCACACCCCTTCTCGGGTGCGCCGCCCGGGGCGGGCGGCGGGTCGTGCGGGACGGGCTCTCGATCCGGGGCCGGGAGGGAACGGGACGGTCCGGCTCCGTATCGCGATGAGCAACACATACCCGATCGGTGATGCCGGTATTACGTACCGTGAGGTCTCGAACGGCGGCGCGAGGGTGCTCCGGACGGCCGAACGGCCGGTGGGACGGGGTGTTCCGGGCTTTCCGGAGCGATCGGCGGCCGCTGCTCCGAACGAGTGATCACCGCCCCGGACAGGCCGTAGGGTCAGGTGCCATGACCACCGAGACCCCTGCGGACACCTTCCCGCGGCAGTACGCGCGCACCCAGCGCTACACCGTCGGCGCCCCCCGCTCGTTCGCCGTCGCACCCGACGGCGGACGGGTCGTCTTCCTCCGCTCCGGCTCCGGCCGCGACCGCGCCAACCGGCTCTGGACCCTCGACCCCGCCACCGGCGCCGAGCAGGTCGCCGCCGACCCCGCCGAGCTGCTCGGCGGCGGCGAGGAGCACCTCTCCGCGGCCGAGCGGGCCCGCCGCGAGCGCAGCCGCGAGGGCTCCGCCGGGATCGTCGGCTACGCCCTGGACGCCTCCGGCGCACTCGCCGCCTTCGCGCTCTCCGGCCGGCTGTTCGCCGCCGACCTCGCCGCCGGCACCGCCCGCGAACTGCCCGCCGAGGGCCCGCTGCTGGACCCCCGCCCGGCACCGGACGGCACCCTCGTCGCGTACGCCACCACCGCCGGGGCCCTGCGGGTCACCCGCACCGACGGCGGCGGCGACCGCGCCCTCGCCGAGCCCGGGCCCGGGGCCGACGGGGTGACCTGGGGTCAGGCCGAGTTCGCCGCCCAGGAGGAGATGGGCCGCGACCGCGGCTTCTGGTGGTCGCCCGACAGCCGCCGGCTGCTCGCCGCCCGGGTCGAGGACACCCCCGTTCGCCGCTGGTGGATCGCCGACCCGGCCAACCCCGCCACCGCCCCCGCCGAGGTCGCCTACCCGGCCGCCGGCACCCCCAACGCCGAGGTCGGCCTGTGGCTGGTCGACCTGGACGGCACCCGCACCGAGGTGGTCTGGGACCGCGAGGCCTTCCCGTACCTCGCCCGGGTGCACTGGTCGGCCGGCGGCCCGCCGCTGCTGCTCGTCCAGGCCCGCGACCAGCGCAGCCAGCAGATCCGCACCGTCGACACCGCCGACGGCAGCACCGCCCTGCTGGTCGCCGAGGAGGACGACGCCTGGCTGGAGCTCCACGACGGCGTGCCCGCCTGGACCCCGGACGGCCGGCTGGTGCGGATCTCCGACGCCGGCGGCGTCCGCACCCTGCTGATCGGCGAACAGCCCGTCACCGATGCCGCACTGCACGTCCGTTCGGTCTTCGCCGTCACCGCCGACGCGGTGCTGTTCACCGCCTCCGAGGGCGCCGCCGGCAGCGGCCGCCCGCCGGGCTGGACCGGCCTGTTCCGGGCCGGTGGGGACGGCACCGCCCCGTTCGGCCCGGACGGCGACGGCGCCTCGGCCGCCGTCCACGCCGGCGGCACCACCGTGCTCTCCACCGCCTCCCCGGACCGCCCGGGCACCCTCGTCCAGGTGCTGGTGGACGGCAAGGCCGTCGCCACCGTCGGCTCGCACGCCGAGGCACCGCTGCTCACGGCCACCCCCGCCTTCCGGTTCGCCGGCGAGCGGCGCATCCCGGCCGCCGTCCTGCTGCCCACCGGCTACGACCGCGCCCGCGACGGGCTGCTGCCCGTGCTGATGGACCCGTACGGCGGCCCGCACGGGCAGCGCGTCGTGCAGGCGCACAACCCGTTCCTCACCTCGCAGTGGTTCGCCGACCAGGGCTTCGCCGTGGTCGTCGCGGACGGCCGCGGCACCCCCGGGCGCAGCCCCGCCTGGGAGAAGGCGATCCGCCACGACTTCGCCGGGATCACCCTGGACGACCAGGTGCACGCGCTGCACGCACTCGCCGAGGAGTTCCCGCTCGACCTCGCCCGGGTCGCGATCCGCGGGTGGTCGTACGGCGGCTACCTGTCCGCCCTCGCGGTGCTGCGCCGCCCGGACGTCTTCCACGCGGCCGTCGCCGGCGCCCCGGTCACCGACTGGCGGCTGTACGACACCCACTACACCGAGCGCTACCTCGGCCACCCCGAGGAGCACCCGGAGGTGTACGACGCCAACTCGCTGATCGAGGACGCGCCGAAGCTGGAGCGGCCGCTGATGGTCGTCCACGGCCTGGCCGACGACAACGTGGTGGCCGCGCACACCCTGCGGCTGTCCTCCGCGCTGCTGGCCGCCGGCCGGCCGCACACCGTGCTGCCGCTCTCCGGGGTCACCCACATGACCCCGCAGGAGCAGGTCGCGGAGAACCTGCTGCTGCTCCAGGTCGACTTCCTGAAGCGCTCGCTCGGGCTCTGAGCTGCACCCGTGTCCTCGGCGTGACATCCGTCATGCCGAGGACACGACGGCCCGCACTGCCGCCCGCACCCCGGCCCGCGCGAGCCTGGGGACGTCGGAGCGAAGGCGTCGAGAGGACGGCAGGTCATGGGTACGGGCACGGGGGAGGTCGCGGCCTTCCGGAACGCGAGCAAGAGCTACGGCCGGGTCAGGGCGGTGGACGGGCTGGACCTCGTCCTGCGGCCGGGCGAAACGGTCGCACTGCTCGGGCCGAACGGCGCGGGCAAGTCCAGCAGCCTCGACCTGCTGCTCGGCCTGCGCGAGCCCGACAGCGGCAGCGTCGAGCTCTTCGGCGGCCCACCGCGCGCCGCGATCGAGGCCGGCCGGGTCGGCGCGATGCTGCAGAGCGGCGGCCTGATGACCGAGGTGAAGGTCCGCGAACTGGTCGCCCTCGCCTGCCGCATCCACCCGCGCGGCCACGCCGTGGACGCCGTGCTGGCCGAGGCCGGCATCGAGGAGATCGCCGACCGCCGGGTCGACAGGCTCTCCGGCGGCCAGGAGCAGCGGGTCCGCTTCGCGCTCGCGGTGGCCGGCGCGGGCGACCTGATCGTCCTGGACGAGCCCACCACCGGCATGGACGTCTCCGTCCGGCAGGCCTTCTGGTCGACCGTGCGGGCCCAGGCCGCGGCCGGCCGCACCGTTCTCTTCGCCACCCACTACCTGGAGGAGGCCGACTCGGTCGCCGACCGGGTGCTGGTGCTGCACAAGGGCCGGCTGATCGCCGACGGCACCTCCGCCGAGATCAAGGCCCGGGCCGGCGCCCGCCGGATCGGCTTCGAACTGCACCCGGAGGACGGCCCCGCCGACGAGTCCCTGCTGCGCGCCCTGCCCGGCGTCGCCGCCCTGGAGCTCGGCGGCCGGACGGGCGGGGTGCGCACCGTGCGCATCCGCGCCACCGATGCCGACGCCTGCGTGGCCGCCGTCTACCGCGCCGGGCTGCACCCGCGCGGTCTGGAGGTCACCGGCCTCGGCCTGGAGCAGGCCTTCCTGACCATCACCGAGCGGGCCGCCCTGGACGAGGCGCCCGCCCCCGCGAAGGAGAGCGCACGATGACCACCCTGATCCGGCTGGAGATCCTGCGCACCCTGCGCAACAAGCGGTACGTGCTGTTCACCGTGCTCTACCCGGCGCTGCTGTACGTCTTCTTCGTCAGCGCGTACGGCGGCGGCGACGTGGCCGGCGGGGTCCCGGCGAAGGCGTACTTCATGGTGTCGATGGCCACCTTCGGGGCGGTCGGCGCGGTGCTGACCGGTTCGGCGCAGCGGATCTCGCTGGAGCGCCGCAGCGGTTGGGTGCGGCAGCTGCGGCTGACCGCGCTGCCCGGCCGGGCCCACACCCTCGGCAAGATCGCCGCGTGTGCGGTGACCACGCTGCCGGCGATCCTGGTGGTCTTCGCGATCGGCGCGGTCGAGGGCGTCCGGCTGTCGGCCGGGCAGTGGCTCGGCCTGGCGGCGGTGCTGTGGCTGGGCAGCTTCGTCTTCGCGGCGCTCGGGGTGGCGCTCGGCTACGCCGCCCCTCCGGACGCCGTCCAGCCCGTGGTCATGATCGTCTACATGCTGATGGCGCTGCTCGGCGGCACCTGGTTCCCGGTCGGCGACTCGCTGGAGGCCGTCGCCCGCTTCGACCCGGTCTACCTGTACAACCGGCTGGCCTCCTTCGTGCAGCCCGGGCACGGGGTGGACACCGCGGCGGTCGGCGGGCTGGCCGCCTTCCTGGTCCTCTTCGTGGCCGCGGCGGCCGTCCTGTACCGCCGCGACACCCGAGCGGCATGATGGCAGGCATGGTCGACCAGGACGTGCGCGGCAGGCCGGCGGAGTCCGGCGTCTCCTTCCGGAACATCCCCGGGGCGAAGGTCGAGAGCCGGCGGCAACTGCTGGTGAAGCTCTGCTGGATGTCGCTCTGGGCGGTCTACCTGGTCTATCCGGTCAAGGACCTGCTGGACGGACACCACGGCACCGCAGCGACCGCGCTCGGCTGGGCGGCGCTCGCCGTCTACCTGACCTGCTACCTGTCGCTGGTGGCCCTCCGCTCGACCAGGCCGGCCGGCTGGCAGGGCCACTACGTGATCGCCGCGGTGATGGTGGTGCTGGCGGTCACCACCTCCTTCGCGCTCGGCGAGGCCTGGCTGACCCTGTTCACCTACGCCTCGGTGTGCATCGCGGTGGTGCTGCCCGCCCGGTTCAGCGTGGCCGGTGTGGCCGCGGCCACCGCGCTGGCCCTGGTGGTCGGCCTGCTGGTGCACGCCGACCACGACACGCTGGTCGCGATCGTGGTGCCGTGCTTCCTCTCCGGGCTCGCGATGACCGGCCTGCAGCGGCTGATCTCCACCATGCAGGAGCTGCGCGAGGCCAGGGCCGCGGTGGCCCACCTGGCCGCCTCCGAGGAGCGGCTGCGGCTCGCCCGCGACCTGCACGACCTGCTCGGCCACTCGCTGTCCCTGATCACCATCAAGAGCGAGCTCGCCGGACGGTTCATGGACGCCGGCAAGCAGGACGAGGCGCGCGGCCAGGTCGCCGACATCGAGAGCGTCGCCCGGCAGTCGCTGATCGACGTCCGGGAGGCGGTCAGCGGCTTCCGCCGACCCACCCTGCCGGTCGAACTCGCCGCCGCCCGCACGGCGCTGACCACCGCGAGGATCACCCTGGAGGCCGCCCCCGGCCTGACCGACGCCCGCCCCGGCCTGGACGGCGAGGAGGCCGGCGCACTCGCCTGGGCGCTGCGCGAGGCCGTCACCAACATCGTCCGGCACGGCACCGACGCCACCGCCTGCACCGTGACCATGGACGAGGTCTGGGAGGACGACGGCCGGCGGTACGCCGTCCTGGAGGTCGCCGACGACGGCCGCGGCCCCGGCAAGTCCGGCCCCGGCAACGGGCTCTCCGGCCTCGCCGAGCGGCTCGCCCTGGTCGGCGGCCGGCTGGAGACCGGCCCCGGCCCGCGCGGCCGCGGCTTCCGGCTCCGGGCGTCCGTGCCGCTGCGGGCCGTCCCGGCGGCGGCCGGGGCCGATAGTGTGCGCGAATGATTCGCGTGCTGCTGGCCGAGGACCAGGGGATGGTGCGGGAGGCGCTCGCCGCCCTGCTGGGCCTCGAAGGGGACATCGAGGTGGTCGCCCAGGTCGGGCGGGGTGACGAGGTCGTGGACGCGGCCGCCGCCCACGAGGTGGACGTCGCCGTGCTGGACATCGAGATGCCCGGGATGACCGGCATCGAGGCCGCCGGGGAGCTGCGCAGACGCCGCCCGGACACCAAGGTGGTGATCGCCACCACCTTCGGCCGCCCGGGCTACCTGCGGCGGGCCATGGAACTCGGCGCGGACGCCTTCCTGGTGAAGGACGCCCCGGCCGCCGAACTGGCCGAGGCGATCCGCCGGGTGCTGCGCGGCGAGCGGGTCATCGACCCGACGCTGGCCGCCGCCGCCCTCGCCGAGGGCGCCAACCCGCTGACCGGGCGGGAGCTCGACGTACTGGCCGCCGCGGCCGACGGCTCGGTCAACGCGGACATCGCCGGGCGGCTGCACCTGTCCGAGGGCACCGTCCGCAACTACCTGTCGATGGCGATCCAGAAGACCGGCGCCCGCAACCGGGCCGAGGCCGTGCGGGTCGCCAGGGAGAAGGGCTGGCTGTGAACGAGCGGCGGACCGGCCTCAGTTGAGCCGGTGCCGGGCCGCCCTCGCGTCCTGCCTGACCTTCGCCGCGGACTCCGGGTCGAAGGCGTCCAGGATCCGCGCGTACTCCTCCATCTCCCGTGCACCGGCCAGGAAGTCGCCGGTGCGGACGAGGAGTTCGGCGCGCTCCAGGCGCAGCTGCGCCGGGTGCCGGGGGAGCAGCAGGGCGAGTTCGGTGGCCCACAGCTGGGTGCGGGCGTGCTCGGGCCGGTCCGCGGCCCAGCTGCGGATGTTGCCGAGCACCCGCAGCACGATGTCCAGCGGCTGTGCGGGGGTGAGGAGTTCGGGCGTGAAGGTGTGCCCGGCGGCGGCGACCAGTGCGGCCGTGTCGTCGAGGTCGAGCAGCCGCCCGCCGTGGAACGGGTCGGCCAGCACGTAGTCGTTCCCGCCGGCCGGGCCGCCGACCGCGACGATGAAGTGGCCCGGCAGCGCGATCCCGTGCACCGTGATGCCGGCCCGCGCGGCGACGCCGATCCAGACCAGCGAGAGCATGATCGGCAGGCCGCGGCGCCGGCGCAGCACCTCGGGCAGCAACGAGGACTCCAGCCGCCGGTAGTCCGCCTTGCGGCCGTGGAAGCGTTCCCGGCCGCCGAGCACCGCGGCCAGCAGCGCCGCCGTCTCCTCCGGCCCGGCCGGCCGGCGCTCGGCCACCGCCTTGCGGACGGCGGCCGCGTGCCGGTCCAGGGCGGCCTGGCAGCCGGTGAGCAGTTCGTCCAGGGTGGGCGGCGGCGCCGGGTCGCCGGGCGTGCTGCCGAGCGGGTGCTCGGCGGCCGCGAGCAGGCACAGCAGCACTGGATCGGGGCGCTCGGCCCGGGCCTCGGTGCGGAAGCGGGTTCTGCTCTGCTCGGTCACAGCGGCCTTCGTCGGTACAGAAGTGGCGAGGTGAACGCTACCGCTCGGGAAGCCGGGCGTAGTGGTAAGTGTGACTTGTGGTGAAGCCCAGCCGGTCGTAGAGGGCGACGGCGCCGCCGTTCTCCGCCTCGACCTGCAGGTACGCGCCGGTCGCCCCCTCCTCGGCGGCCCGTGCGGCCAGGACGGCCATCACCGTGGTGGCCAGCCCCGAGCGACGGGCCTCCGGGTCGACCTCTATGGCGCCGAAGCAGGCCCACGGCCCGTCGACGGCCAGCCGGCCGATCGCCAGCGGGGCGCCGCCCGCCGGGCCGGGCACGGTGGCGAACCAGACCGAGGGGCCGCCGTGCAGCACCCGGGCGGCGGCGCGCTCGACCGCGGTGTCGGCGCTCACCCGGCGGTAGCGGGCCATCCAGCGGGCGTCCGCGGTGCGCGACAGCCGGACCCGCTCGTGGCCGGCGGCGGCCCGGGCGAGCGGGGCCAGCGGCGCGGTGCGCACCAGCGTCTCGGCGTACCCGGCGCCGAGCCGGTCGAGCTCGGCGGCGAGGTCGGCCGGCGAGCCGGGCCGGACCACCTCGACGTAGGCGGGCAGCCCGCGCGCCGCGTACCAGTCGCGGATCTCCTCCAGGGCCTGCGGCAGCGGGCGGCCGGGGTCGCCGAGCGCCTGGACGGAGTTGGCCCGCCGGGTGAAGCCCGCGGAGGCGCGGAGCACCCACTCGCCCATCGGCTCCTGCTCGACGGCGGGCCAGCTGCGGGCGGCGATCCGCTGGAGCGAGACCGGGTCGGCCTCCGGCATCGGGGCCCGCCGCGCCGGGAAGGGCGGCACCGGCTTGCCCGCGACCAGCAGGTCCTCGGCGAACACCACGGGCTCGCCGCTGCGCGGCACCACGGAGATGCCCTCGTCGTCCCAGGATGCGAGCACGCCGATCACATCGCGGAACACCGGACGGCCCCCGACCAGCTCCGACACGCGCCGCACTGACACGCGTCGTCCCACGTCAGAGCGGTCGAGCCGGACCTCCGGACGGTCCGTCGCGGGGGCTCTGTCCGCCATCGAGGGCACCTCCTGTGCATTTGCGGTCTCCGACCCGCGATACTAGGGGCGGGCATCGACGACGCCGCGCTCACCCGCGCACGCAAGCAAACAGTTTGGGCCGCCAGCCCTTCCGAGGAGGAACGACAGCGTGACCTACGTCATCGCGCAGCCTTGTGTCGACGTCAAGGACAAGGCGTGCATCGAAGAGTGCCCGGTTGACTGCATCTACGAGGGGGAGCGCTCCCTCTACATCCACCCGGATGAGTGTGTCGACTGCGGCGCGTGCGAGCCGGTCTGCCCGGTCGAGGCGATCTTCTACGAGGACGACACTCCGGAGGAGTGGAAGGACTACTACAAGGCGAACGTCGAGTTCTTCGACGACCTCGGTTCGCCCGGTGGTGCCTCGAAGCTCGGCCTGATCGAGAAGGACCACCCGTTCATCGCGGCCCTGCCGCCGCAGAACGCCGACCACTGACGACACTGATCGGTGACAACTGAGTCGTGAGCACCCATCACACCGCGCGCGCGCCGTTCCCGGGACACCCGGGGGCGGCGCGCCGCGTATCCGAGCTGCTGCCGGTCTTCCCGTGGGACCGGCTGGAGCCGTACAAGCGGACCGCACTCGCGCACCCCGGCGGGCTGTGCGACTTCTCGGTCGGCACCCCGGTCGACCCGGTGCCCGAGCTGATCCAGAAGGCGCTGGCCGCCAGCACCGACACCCCGGGCTATCCGACCGTCTGGGGCCCGCCGGAGCTGCGCGAGGCGATCGCCGGCTGGCTGAACCGCCGCTGCGGCGCGCAGATCGGCCCGCAGGCGGTGCTGCCGACCGTCGGCTCCAAGGAGCTGGTGGCCTGGCTGCCCGGCCAGCTCGGCCTCGGCCCCGGCGACCAGGTCGCCTACCCGCGCCTGGCGTATCCGACGTACGAGGTGGGGGCGCGGCTCTGCGGCTCCGAGCCGGTGGCCTACGACGACGTCGCCGAGCTCGACGGCTCCCGGGTGCGGCTGCTCTGGCTGAACTCGCCGTCCAACCCGACCGGCCGGGTGCTCGGCGCGGACGCGCTGCGCCGCGCGGTCGCATGGGCCCGCGAGCACGGCGCGCTGCTGGTCAGCGACGAGTGCTACCTGGAGCTCGGCTGGGAGGCCGAGCCGGTGTCGGTGCTGCACCCCGAGGTGTGCGGCGGCTCGTACGAGGGCCTGCTGGCCGTCCACTCGCTCTCCAAGCGGTCCAACCTGGCCGGCTACCGCGCCTCCTTCGTGGCGGGCGACGAGGTGGTCGTCCGGGAGCTGCTGGAGATCCGCAAGCACGGCGGCATGATCGTGCCCGCGCCGGTGCAGGCGGCCACCGCGGCC
This sequence comes from Kitasatospora sp. NPDC051914, assembly GCF_040680995.1. Classification (NCBI taxonomy): domain Bacteria; kingdom Bacillati; phylum Actinomycetota; class Actinomycetes; order Kitasatosporales; family Streptomycetaceae; genus Kitasatospora; species Kitasatospora sp. NPDC051914. The sequence goes on along the minus strand of NZ_JBFAXX010000064.1, from coordinate 20,622 downwards.
GCGCTCGCCGACGACGCGCACGTGGCCGAGCAGCGGGCCCGGTACGCGGCCCGGCGCGCCGCACTGCGCGGCGCCCTGGAGGCGTACGGCTTCACCATCGAGCACTCCGAGGCCAGCCTCTACCTGTGGGCGACCCGGGGCCGGCCGTGCTGGGAGACGGTGGCCGAGCTCGCGGAGCTGGGCATCCTGGTGGCGCCCGGGGACTTCTACGGGCCGGCCGGCGAGCAGCACGTGCGGGTGGCGTTCACCGCCACCGACGAGCGGGTCGCCGCCGCCGTGGAGCGCCTCGGCGGCTGACGCCCCTGCGACGTACGAAGGGCCGGCCCCCGAGCGGGGCCGGCCCTTCTGCGTGCGGCGGGGCCGCGGTCAGCCGATGCCGCCGCCGATGCCGCCGAGCAGACCGCCGAGCGGGGTGCCGCCGAGGACGCCGCCGAGCGGGGTGCTGCCGAGCAGGTCGGCCGGGTTGGAGCCCAGCGAGGGCACGCCGCCGAGGCGGTTGGCCGCGGCCGGGGAGCCGGTCAGGGTGCCCAGGGTGTCCGAGCCGTGCAGCGCCTGCGGGATGCCGCCGGTGGGCAGGGCGCCGGTCAGGGTGCTGGTGGGCAGGCCGCCGGTGGGCAGGGCGCCGGTGACGGTGGAGAGCGGCGAGGAGCCGGCGCGGGTGCTGCGGGTGCCGGGCACCGCGGGCAGCACCTTCTCGGCCACCGTCGGGCCCGCCTTGTCGACCACGGCGGGCGCCATCCGGCCGGCCACGGTGGTGAGGGTGCCGGTGACGGCGGCGGTCTTGCCGGCCGTGTTGCTGACCGGGCCGAGGGCCTTGTCGGCGTCGGGCAGGGCGGAGGCCGCGGTGTGGCCGGCGGCGTCGCTCGCGGCCGGGACGCCGGTGGCGACGGTGGCGGCACCGGTGGCGCCGGCGGACTGGCCGAGCTCGTGGGCGGCGCCCTGCACGGTGTCGGAGGGGGAGTCGAGCTGGGTCAGGCCGGATCCCAGGTCGGTCCCCTGCGGCACCAGGTCGGCGGCCGAGGCGGAGCCGGCCGCGATCAGGGGGGTCGCGCCGGCCGCGACGAGCAGTGCGGCCTGGGCGATCCGGCGCGTGAGGGGGTGAGACATGGTGCTCCTAAGGCGAGAGGACATGGCCGTCCGGCGGGCGGACGACGTGAATACCGCTCGGGAGCCGGGAAGGTTTCGCCCCGCGAAGGTAAAGGGCAGGCAAAGATCGGACGATCCTCTTTCCGGCATTCCGGACATCGCTTCCCTCGCCGGGGTGGCCCGGGAACCGTCGCTCCCCTTGCCGTGCCGGGCCGAAGCCGCACTCCGGCCGGCGCGGGCGGCGCGCCCGCCCGGATGTGTACGGAGTCCACCCGGGGTTGACCGGTGTCACCCGCCGGGCCGACGCCCGCTCACGGGTTCGTCAACGCGCCGTCACTTCGCGCGGCGGGCACCGAGGGTGACCATCACCTGCGCCGAGGAGGAGCCCTCCGCCTTCGCCTGCCAGCCGTCCGAGGGCCGGTCGAAGCGCCACACCCGGCCGTCGTACGCCACCGCGCCGATCCCGAGCTCCTGCGCGTGCGCCACCGCCCACTGGGCCACCGCCCAGCCGGACTGCCGCTGCCCCTCCGCGCCGGAGTCGGTCGACGCGGACGCCTGCGGACCCAGCGCCAGCACCGTGCGCTCGTCCTCGGGCGCCTTCGCCGCCGGGGTCACCGACACCATCCGGCCGAACTCCCGGCGGACCCGCTCCGCGACGTCCACCGGGCGCTGTGCGGCACCCGAGGGCGAGGCGGACGGCGACGGCGAGGCCGAACCGGAGGCGGCGGCCGCCGCCGCGGGCTCCGCGAGGTCGTGCACCACGCAGTTCAGCGCGGCCGGCTCTCGGCCGGTCAGCGCGGAGGAGACCAGGGTCGCGTTCGACTCGTGCTTGGCGTACGCCTGCGGGTATCCGCTCTTCTGCACCTGCTGGGCGGCGTCCGTCAGCGGCATCCGGGCGTACCCCTGGACCTTCACCAGGCCGTCCAGGAACTTGTTGGTGGCGTACACCGGGTCCTTGATCTGCTCGACCGTGCCCCAGCCCTGCGACGGGCGCTGCTGGAACAGGCCCACCGAGTCGCGGTCGCCGCCGTCCAGGTTGTGGATCTTGGACTCCTGCATGGCCGTCGCCAGCGCGATCGTCACCGCCCGCTCGGGCAGGCCGCGGGACATCGCCACCGCGGTGATCGTCGAGGCGTTGGCGGCCTGCGCGAGGTCCAGCGTGCCGGTGCCGGCCGCCGTGGTGATCCGGCAGCCCTCCGGCGGCACGACCAGCTTCTCCCGGTTCAGGTACAGCACCAGCCCGGCGACCAGCGCCAGGGCCACCAGGCCGATCAGCATCCGGCGCAGCAGCCGCGGCCGCCGCCGGCGCGCCGACACCGCGGAGCCGACCGGTCCGCCCTCCCCCATCCCGGCCACCGCCGCCCCTCTCGCTCGCGTTCGCGCACACCGTACCCACTCGGACGGCCGTGCGGCACCGGTGGTTGCGTCACCCGCAGGAGCGGTGCGCCGCACCGATACGCTAAACCACCATGAGCAGCCCGAACACGTCCCTCGACCTGGCCCTCGACGGCGGCGCACTGACCGCCCGGCTGGTCGACATCCCGTCCGTCAGCGGAGACGAGCAGGTCCTCGCGGACGCCGTCGAGACCGCGCTGCGGGCCCTGCCCCACCTCACCGTCGACCGGTACGGGAACAACGTCGTCGCCCGGACGAACCTCGGCCGCGCCGAGCGGGTGCTGCTCGCCGGTCACCTGGACACCGTGCCGATCGCCGACAACGTCCCGTCCTACGTCGAGGGCGACCTGCTCTACGGCTGCGGCACCTCCGACATGAAGGCCGGCGTCGCCGTCCAACTGCGGCTCGCCGCCACCCTCGCCGAGCCCAACCGCGACCTGACCTTCGTCTTCTACGACTGCGAGGAGATCGAGGCCTCCCGCAACGGCCTCGGCCACCTCGCCGCGGAGCGCCCCGACTGGCTGGCCGCCGACTTCGCGGTGCTCATGGAGCCCAGCGGCGCGGTCGTCGAGGGCGGCTGCCAGGGCACCCTGCGCGCCGAGATCGTGCTCACCGGCACCCGCGCCCACTCCGCCCGCAGCTGGCTCGGCGACAACGCCATCCACAAGGCCGTCGAGGTGCTGGCCCGGCTCTCCGCCTACGAGCCGCGGCGGGTGCTGATCGACGGTCTGGAGTACCGCGAGGGCCTGAACGCCACCCGGATCGACGGCGGCGTCGCGGGCAACGTCATCCCCGACGAGTGCACCGTCCAGGTCAACTTCCGCTACGCGCCGGACCGCAGCGAGCAGCAGGCCGCCGACCACGTCCGCGAGGTGTTCGAGGGCTTCGGTATCCGCGTCACCGACACCGCCCCCGGCGCGCTGCCCGGCCTCGACCGGCCCGCCGCCCGGGCCTTCCTGGCGGCGGTCGGCGGCGAGCCGCGGGCCAAGTTCGGCTGGACGGACGTCGCCCGCTTCAGCGCGCTCGGCGTGCCCGCCGTCAACTACGGGCCGGGCGACCCCAACCTCGCCCACAAGCGCGACGAGCACTGCTCGCTGAGCGCGATCGCCGAGGTCGAGGAGCGGCTGCGCGCCTGGCTGACCGGCGCCTGACGTCCGCCCTGCAGTCACCCGCCGTTCGCCGGATTCGGTGGACGGCGGGCGTAGGGTTTCGTCATGACAGGCACTGGAGACGTAAAGCACTACGGGCACGGTCCCGAAGAGGTCGACGCGCCCGCACCCAAGAAGCCCTGGCCCGAGAAGCAGAAGGGTCCGGTCCTGCTCCGCCGCGACCAGGTCGGCACGAGCACCACCGACCAGCGTCTGCTGGACACCACAGGCCCGACCGACTGGCTGCACACCGATCCGTGGCGGGTCCTGCGGATCACCTCGGAGTTCGTCGAGGGCTTCGGCGCACTCGCCGAACTCCCGGCCGCCATCAGCGTCTTCGGTTCCGCCCGGACACCGGTCGACTCCACCGAGTACGCGACCGGCGTGGCCATCGGCCGGGCGCTGGCCGAGGCCGGCTACGCGGTCATCACCGGCGGCGGCCCCGGCGCCATGGAGGCCGCCAACCGGGGCGCCTCCGAGGCCGGCGGCCTCTCGGTCGGGCTCGGCATCGAGCTGCCCTTCGAGCAGGGCCTCAACGAGTTCGTCGACCTGGGCCTGAACTTCCGCTACTTCTTCGTCCGCAAGACGATGTTCGTGAAGTACGCCCAGGGCTTCGTGGTCCTCCCCGGCGGCCTCGGCACCCTGGACGAGCTGTTCGAGGCGCTCACCCTGGTGCAGACCCGCAAGGTCACCAGGTTCCCGGTGATCCTCTTCGGTTCCTCCTACTGGGGCGGCCTGGTGGAGTGGCTGAAGAACACCCTGATCGCCGAGGGCAAGGCCTCCCCGCAGGACCTCGACCTCTTCCACGTGGTGGACGAGGTGGACGAGGTGCTGAAGATCCTCGCGGAGACCCGCCGGCCGAACGGCAACCGGATCTGATCCGGGGCCGTCAGGCGAGCCCCCGGCGGGCGACCGCCGGGGGCCGGACGCCGCGGATCGAGGCGACCATGTCCAGCACCTGGCGGGTCTCGGCGACCTGGTGCACCCGGTACACCTGCGCACCGAGCCAGGCGGACACCGCGGTGGTGGCCAGGGTGCCGAGCAGCCGCTCGTCGACCGGGCGGTCCAGCGTCTCGCCGACGAAGTCCTTGTTGGAGAGCGAGACCAGCACCGGGAAGCCGGTCGCGGTCATCTCCGGCAGCCGCCGGGTGGCCTCCAGCGAGTGCCGGGTGTTCTTGCCGAAGTCGTGGCCCGGGTCGATGACCACCGCGTCCCGCCGCACCCCCAGCGCCACCGCCCGCTCGGCGAGGCCGAGGGTGACCTGCAGGATGTCGGCCATCACGTCCTCGTACCCGACCCGGTGCGGGCGGGTACGCGGCTCGGCGCCGCCCGCGTGGGTGCAGACCAGCCCCGCGTCGTACCGGGCGGCCACCTCGGCGAGCTTCGGGTCCACGCCGCCCCAGGCGTCGTTCAGCAGGTCGGCGCCGGCCTCGCAGACCGCCTCGCCGACCTCGTGCCGCCAGGTGTCCACGCTGATCACCGCGTCCGGGTGGCGCTTGCGCAGCTCCGCCACGAACGGCACCGTGCGGCGCAGCTCCTCCTCGACGGTGACCTCCTCGCCCGGGCCGGCCTTGACCCCGCCGATGTCGAGGATCGCCGCGCCTTCGGCCATCGCGCGGTCCGCCGCGGCGAAGGCGGCCTCGTCGGCGAAGGTGGCGCCGCGGTCGAAGAAGGAGTCCGGAGTGCGGTTGACGATCGCCATGATCACCAGCTCGTCGTCGCCGAACTCACGCGGGCCAAGGCGCAGTGCCACCGCAATCTCCTCCACAGCTCGCCCGGGTGCAATGATGGGCCCCGGCCTGTCCGGGGACCATGATCCCACCATTGCCGGAGGCGGGCCGGGGACTGACGGAGGCGGCTCGTGTTCTGGGTGATCGTGGCGGCGATGGCCGTGGTGGTCGGCGGTGCGGCGCTGGTGGCGCTCGGCGGTGGCGGCACGCTCCCCGAGGCGCTGCCCGACCGGATCGCCGCCCGGCTCCCGCAGGACCGGCCGCTCGGCCGGCACGACGTGGACGAGCTGCGGCTGCCGATGGCGCTGCGCGGCTACCGGATGGACGAGGTCGACAACGTGCTCGACCGGCTCGGCGTGGAGCTCGCCCTGCGCGACGCCCGGATCGCCGAGCTGGAGGCGGCCGCCGTGGTGCAGGGCGCCGTCGAGGCGGGCCCGGGGCAGCCGCACGACGAGCCGCTGCCAGGCCTGGAGGAGTTCGCCGCCGTGGTCGGGCCGGACACCGCCGCGCCGGCTGCCGAGGAGCGGCCCGCCGGCGAGCAGGCCCCGGACGAGCGGCCCGCGGACCCGCGCGCCGACCTGTTCAAGAAGCCCGGCGAGGAGCAGTCGTGAGCGGCGCCGTCCCCGGCCCGGACGGGCTGCTGCGCTGCGGCTGGGGCGATTCCGCGGACGACTACCGGGTCTACCACGACACCGAGTGGGGCCGCCCGGTCCACGGTGACGACGCGCTGTTCGAGCGGGTCAGCCTGGAGGCCTTCCAGTCCGGCCTGTCCTGGATCACCATCCTGCGCCGCCGGGAGGGCTTCCGGGCGGCGTTCGCCGGCTTCGGGATCGAGGCGGTGGCCGCGTTCGGTCCGGCCGACACCGAGCGGCTGCTGCAGGACACCGGCATCATCCGCAACCGGGCCAAGATCGAGGCGACCGTCGCCAACGCCCGCGCCGCCCTCGAACTGGACGGCTCGCTGGACGAGCTGATCTGGCGGTTCGCCCCCGAGCCGGGCCGGCCGGCCCCCCGCACACTGGCCGAGGTGCCGGCCGTGACCACTGAATCCACCGCGCTCGCCAAGGAGCTCAAGAAGCGGGGCTTCCGCTTCGTCGGCCCGACCACCGCCTATGCGCTGATGCAGGCCTGCGGCCTGGTCGACGACCACCTGGCGGACTGTCACGCGCGCGGTGCGGCCGCCGGTCAGCGTCCGACGTAGTCCGGCTTCTCCTTGGCGACGAAGGCGCGCACCGCGATCCGGTGGTCCTCGCTCTCGCCCGCCCGGGTCTGCAGCTCGTCCTCCTTCTCCAGCAGCTCGGTGAAGGAGCGCGAGGCGCCGTACGCCAGCGACTCCTTGACGGCGGCGTAGGCCACGGTCGGGCCGGCCGCCAGCTCGGCGGCGAAGGCCCGCGCGGTGGCGGCGAGTTCGGCGGTGGGCACGACCCGGGTGGCCAGGCCGAGGCCGAGCGCCTCGTCCGACTTCACCGTGCGGGGCAGCATCAGCAGCTCGGTGGCGCGGGCGTGGCCGACCAGCCGCGGCAGCGTCCAGGAGACGCCCGAGTCGGCGGTCAGCGCGACGCCGACGAAGGAGGTGTTGAAGCCGGCGGTGTCGGCGACGATCCGGAAGTCGCAGGCGAAGGCCAGCCCGGCGCCCGCGCCGGCCGCCACGCCGTTCACCGCGGCCACCGTCGGCTTGGCCATCCCGGCGAGCGCCCGCAGCAGCGGGTTGTAGTGCTCGGAGACGGTCTTCAGCGCGCCCTCGCCGGTCTCCTCGGCCCGCTTGAGCAGGCCCAGGTGCTCCTTGAGGTCCTGCCCGACGCAGAACGCCTTGTCACCCGCGCCGGTGAGCAGCACCGCCCGCACCGCCGGGTCCTCGGCCGCCTGCACGACGGTGTCCCGCAGCGCCACCTTGGTGGCCACGTCGAGGGCGTTCATCGCCTCCGGACGGTTGATGGTGATGACGGCCAGGCCGCCGTCGATCTCGTACAGCACGGAGTCGGACATCGGGTGAGGGCTCCCTGGTCGTGGTGGGTGGCGGGGTGCCGCAGCCCGCGGCTGCGGCGGTGGACTCAGCATGACGGAGCACGGGGCCGGCTGGGGAGTGTGAGGTACCGCACCTTCGAATGTTGCGCCGAACGCCGTCGAAATGGGGTTTTGGGCAGGTGATCGGACGGTTTGGGCGGGTGCGGCCACGGTTGCGCGGAGAGTGATGTTGGTCATCGGGGTGCGGGATGCGGGATAATGGCTTCCGATCAATGCGTTCGATACCGGTGGTGGACGGACCTCCGGTACGTAGCTGAGCGGTTGCAGGAAGGGGAACGAGCATGGCGGCCATGAAGCCGCGGACGGGTGACGGCCCGCTCGAGGTCACCAAAGAGGGGCGGGGCATCATCATGCGAGTTCCGCTCGAGGGCGGCGGTCGCCTGGTGGTGGAGCTGACGCCCGATGAGGCGGATGCCCTGGGCGAGGCCCTGAAGAAGGCCTGCGGCTGACGCAGCGGGTGCTCCCCTCATCTCCTGGAGATGCCGACAGGGCCCGGATTCGAGTGAGAATCCGGGCCCTGTGCCGTACCCGGACGGCGCCGCGCGCCCGGACGGCCCGTCAGTGCCCGGCTCAGCGCTTGACGGCGCAGAGCAGGCCGTCGCTGACCGGCAGCAGCGCGGGCAGCAGCCGGTCGCTCTCCCGGACGTCCCGGACGAGCTCGCGCACCGCATGGGTCTGCGGGTCGTCCAGGTCGGGCTCGGCCAGCCGGCCCTCCTGGAAGACGCCCTCGAAGCAGACGATGCCGCCCGGTCGCAGCAGCCGCAACGATTCTGCGAGGTAGGCGCGGGACTCGGTCGGATCGCCGTCGCAGAACACCAGGTCGTACTGGCCGTCCGCGAGCCTCGGCAGCACGTCCAGCGCCCGGCCCGGGATGAACCGGGCCCGGTTGGGCGCGAACCCCGCGGCCAGGTACGCCTCCCGCGCGCACTGCTGGCGGACCGGCTCGGTGTCGACGGTCGTCAGTACGCCGTCCGGCCGCATCCCGCGCAGCAGGTAGACCCCCGAGACGCCGGTGCCGGTGCCGATCTCGGCCACCGACTTGGCGTCCAGCGCCGCCGCGAGCAGCCGCAGGAAGGCGCCGCCGCTCGGCCCGATCGCGCGTATCCCGGCGCGCGCCGACTGCGCCCGGGCGTAGGTCAGCACCGCGTCCTCGCCGACATAGGTGTCGGCGAGAGCCGCCCGCTCGGGCCCGAACTCGGTGATGGCTGCCTCTCCGGAGCGCCTGATGCCGACCCGATGTCGACATTTTTCAGCCACAGATTACTGGCCGACCGGGAACCGCGTTCGGCGGCGGGCCGTTGATGGGAACAGGACTTGGCGATCGGGGTACGCACGACGCCCCCGCAGCGGCCCGGCCGGGCAGCGGGCGGAGGGGGGAGTGCACTTTATCCGGATCTGACGGGCGAGGTGGATATGGTGGTGGCCCTGCTGGGCAGAAGAGCCGACCGAGGAGGTGTGGCCGAGGGCGACGTCCCCGTGCAGCGCGATCCCCGCGATCCCCGCGGCACCTCGTCGGCCCGTACGCCGAAGCCCGTGATGAACCAGCCCGCGCACTCCCCCCTGGACGCAAACACCGCGGCGGACGAGACGGCCGAGCCGGCCGCGCTCGCCACCTTCGCCGAGGGCCCCGACGCGCAGAGCTGGACGCCGCCGACCTGGGAGGAGATCGTCGAGGCGCACAGCGCCCGCGTCTACCGCCTGGCCTACCGGCTGACGGGCAATCAGCACGACGCCGAGGACCTCACGCAGGAGGTCTTCGTCCGGGTCTTCCGCTCGCTCTCCACCTACACCCCCGGCACCTTCGAGGGCTGGCTGCACCGCATCACCACCAACCTCTTCCTGGACATGGTGCGCCGACGCCAGCGGATCCGCTTCGACGCCCTCGCCGAGGACGCCGCCGAGCGCCTGCCCAGCCGCGAGCCCAGCCCCGCCCAGCACTTCAGCGACACCCACTTCGACGCCGACGTCCAGCAGGCGCTCGACACCCTCGCCCCCGAGTTCCGCGCCGCCGTGGTGCTGTGCGACATCGAGGGCCTCTCCTACGAGGAGATCGCGGCCACCCTCGGGGTCAAGCTCGGCACCGTGCGCAGCCGCATCCACCGCGGCCGCTCGCACCTGCGCGCCGCCCTCAAGCACCGCGCGCCCAATGCCGCCCCCGGGCGGCTGCGCCGCGGCGGCTCCGCGGAGCCCGTCGTGGTCGGCGCCGACCCCGGCCCGGCCGGCGGCCTCGACCGGAGGGGCTCATGACCGGCGGCGGGCCCGTGGGCGGGCACTCCGACGAAGGCCGCTCCCGGCGCGGGCCCTCCTGGGCACAGCTCGGCCGGCGCGGCGGCGACCACACCCAGGGCCAGGACAGGCCGGCGGAGCGGGCCGCCGCCGAGGCACCCGGAATGCGCGCCGTCGCCGTCCGCCCCGCCGAGCCCGCGGACGAGCACCATCTCGGCGACCGCCTCTCCGCCTACCTCGACGGCGAGCTCGGCCACGACTCGCGCGAACGCGTCCAGGCCCACCTCGCCACCTGCGCCGACTGCCTCGCCGAGGCCGACGAGGGCCGCGCGGTCAAGCACCTGCTGACCCGCACCGACACCCCCGGGCCGTCCTCGATGCTGATGGCGCGGCTGCTCGCGGTCGCCGCCCACCCCGACGACGAGCAGGACGGCGGCCCCGGCACCGGCCCGGCCGTGCAGGCCTCGCCGGGCACCTTCGGCGGCAGCCGGCTCACCGGCGGCTCCTTCGGCCGCGGTGCGGGCTCCCTGTTCGGCACCGGCGCACTCGGCGCCGACTCCCCGATCCCCGGCGTCGACCCGCGGGCCGGCCGCCCGTCGCTGCCCACCCCCGGCAACAGGCTGTCCCTGGTGCCGTCCGCGGCACGCCCCGCCGCCGCCCTGCGCGGCCTCACCGAGCCCCGCGGCCGCCGCCCTGCTGCGCCCTCCCGGGGCCGCCCGGCCGCCATGCCCGAGCCGGTCGCCGCCGCGGCCCGCGCGGCCGCGCCGTTCGGCCGCCGCTTCGTGTTCGCCGCGGCCGGCGCCTTCTCGGTGGCCGCCGTCACCCTGGCCGGTGTGGGCAGCCCCTCGGCCGTCGGCGGCGAGGAGCAGCACGGCACCCGGGTCAGCCCGGTCAGCGGCCCCGGCGGCGGTGCCGTCCCGGTCAACGCCCAGCTCCCCGCGGACTTCCCGGTGGTCCCGATGGTGGCCTCGGCCCCGCCCGACACCGTGCCCCGGCCGGACGCCTCCGCCCACGGGGTGACCCCGCTCGGCCCGCACAACCTGCTCCGTTAGGACGCAAGCGCCCGGCCGCCGGGTGGTCTGGACCGCATTCCGCAGGTGGCGGGGTCACAGACCGGCCGGCGGCCATTACCCTGGTGGCGACGGCTGCCGCCGAGCTCGTCGGGTTGGTCCATCAGGAGCTGGGAGCGTACGTGTTCAGTGACATAGGCCCACTGGAGGTCGTCGCGCTGGCCGTCATGGCCATCGTGATCTTCGGGCCGGACAAGCTTCCGAAGCTCATCCAGGACACCATGGGCTTCATCCGCAAGGTCCGGTCGTTCGCGGACAGCGCCAAGGAGGACATCCGCAGCGAGCTCGGCCCGGAGTTCAAGGACTTCGAGTTCACCGACCTGCACCCGAAGACGTTCGTCCGCAAGCAGCTGATGGGCGGCGACGAGGACCCGCTGGGCTTCAAGGAGCTCAAGGACGGCCTCGACATCAAGTCCGTCCTCAACGACGAGCCCCCGGCCCGGGTGGCCGGCGCCGCGAACCTCACCAAGACCGCGCCCGCCGAGGCCGGTGCGCCGCTCGCCGCCGACGAGCGCCCGCCGTTCGACCTGGACGCCACCTGAGGCGGCCGAGCGCCGCCGCGATCCCCCTGCGCCCCGCCCGGTCCGCTCACCGGGCGGGGCGCAGCCGCGTCCGCCGCTATGGTGTTCAGGTTGACCGCACGGCAGTTCCGTTGTGCCGTCGGTCACGCCGCGACGTGTCGGAGGCCCGACCGCACCCGGCCGACGCGCCCGGTGCGCCACCATGGAACGCCGCCGCAGGACACAGGTGAACGGAGGAGGCCGGCGATGGACGTGACGAGCCGAGCGGGTGAGACGGTCGCCCCGGGCGGCCGTGCGGCGCCCGTGGTGGGCGCCCAGGCCGGCCCCGCCGACCCGCTGGCGCCCTACCTGGAGGCGGACTTCCCCTGGTACGGCCTCGACGACGGCTGGACGGGCCGCCGCTGGCTCTCCCCGGCCGGCGCCGGCCGCGCGGGCCAGGGCGCAGGCACCGACTACGGCTCGCTCGGCCACGGCGACGAGCCGGCCAGACCGTACGAGTCCCGCGAGGCCGGCCGTTTCGCCGTGGTGGTGACCGTGGCCCGCCGCCCCGGCCGCCGCAGCGCCGACAACACCGGCATGCTGGAGGCCACCTCGGCCTCCTCCGCCGCCTGGCTGGCCGGCTCCGGTCTGATCGCCACCGTGCCCCCGGGCCAGCTCGACCGCTCGCTCCGCCAGGACTGGCTGGACCAGCAGACGGCCCTCGCCTGGGACCTCGCCGACGACCTGGAGGGCCCCGGCTGGTCCCCGCTCACCCTCCCGGTGAACGGCCTCCCGCAGCCCTTCCGCTACCGAGAGTCCGAGTACGGCTGGGTCCTGGCAGGCGAGGCCCCCGGCGTCCTCCTCGGCGCCTACGGCCGCGGCGTGAGCGCCTACGGCGTCGGCTTCACCGCCCTCTCCGACCTCACCGCCTACAACGGCCGCTGAAGCCGGCCCGGCAAGCCGCAGAAGGGGCGCGAGGAACCGCGCGCAGCGGGAGGGCACACGCCGTGCCCTGCCGTCCCGCGCAGTTCCCCGCGCCCCTTCGTGGCTCGCGGTTCGCTAGAACTTGTTCTTCGGGGTGAGGCCCAGGGAGAGGCCGGAGAGGCCGCGCTGGCGGCCGCCGAGCTTGCCGGCGACGGCGCGGAGGGCGGCGCCCGCGGGGGACTCGGGTGCGGCCAGGACGACGGGGCGGCCGTCGTCGCCGCCCTCGCGGAGCCGGACGTCGATCGGGATCGAGCCCAGCACCGGCACGGTGGCGCCGACGGTCCGGGTGAGGGCGTCCGCGACGGTCTGGCCGCCGCCGGTGCCGAAGACGTCGATCATCTCGTCGCAGTGCGGGCAGGGCATGCCCGACATGTTCTCGATGACGCCGACGATCTTCTGGTGGGTCTGCAGCGCGATGGTGCCGGCCCGCTCGGCGACCTCGGCGGCCGCCATCTGCGGGGTGGTGACGATGAGGATCTCGGCGTTGGGGACGAGCTGCGCGACCGAGATGGCGATGTCGCCGGTGCCGGGCGGCAGGTCCAGCAGCAGGACGTCGAGGTCGCCCCAGTAGACGTCCGCGAGGAACTGCTGCAGGGCGCGGTGCAGCATGGGCCCGCGCCAGACGACCGGCGTGTTGCCGGGGGTGAACATGCCGATGGAGATGACCTTCACGCCGTTCGCCGACGGCGGCATGATCATGTCCTGGACCTGGGTGGGCCGGCCCTCGACGCCCAGCATCCGCGGCACGCTGTGGCCGTAGATGTCGGCGTCGACGACGGCGACCTTGAGGCCGTCCGCGGCCATCGCGGCCGCCAGGTTGACGGTGACCGAGGACTTGCCGACGCCGCCCTTGCCGGAGGCGACCGCGTAGACGCGGGTCAGCGTGCCGGGCTTGGCGAACGGGATCTCGCGCTCGGGTGCGCCGCCGCGCAGCAGCTGGGAGAGCTCCTTGCGCTGCTCGTCGCTCATGACGTCGAGCTCGACCTCGACACCGGTCACGCCGGGGACCTTGGAGACGGCGCCGACGACCCGCTGGGTGATCGTCTCGCGCATGGGACAGCCGGAGACGGTGAGGTACACGCCGACCCTCACCGCGCCGCCCTCGGCGATCTCGACGGATTTCACCATGCCGATCTCGGTGATCGGGCGGTTGATCTCCGGGTCGTGGACGGTCGCCAGCGCCTTGCGGACGGACTCCTCCGTCACCCCGGCGGCAATCTCGGTCTCGTTGGCCATGCCTTGATGGTACGGCGCCGCGGGCGGCCCCCGACTCGCCGGTAGCGTGCCGCCGGTCACACGGGGCCGCGGCCGGTCCGGCGCCCCGCGGCCCACGGTCACACCAGGTCGCGGCTCTCCCACCGGTCGTCCAGCTCCTTGAGCAGCGCGACGAGCTCGGAGCGCACGAAGTCGCGGGTGGCGACCTCGCCGAGGCCCTGCCGGAGCGCGGCGACCTCGCGGGTCAGGTACTCGGTGTCGGCGATGTTGCGGTCGCTGCGGGCGCGGTCCTGCTCCATGTTGACGCGGTCCCGGTCGTCCTGCCGGTTCTGGGCGAGCAGGATCAGCGGCGCCGCGTACGAGGCCTGCAGGGAGAGCATCAGGGTGAGGAAGATGAAGGGGTACTCGTCGAAGCGGAAGGACGCGGGCAGCAGGGTGTTCCACACCACCCAGGCGACGATGACGAAGGACATCCAGACGATGAACCGTCCGGTGCCGAGGAAGCGGGCGATCCGCTCGGAGAGCTTGCCGAAGGCCTCCGGGTCGTAGGTCGGCATCGGGATGAGGGCGCGGCGGCCGGTGCGCGGCTGGTCCAGCCGGCTGCGTCCGGCGGTGCCCTCGGGCCGCTGCGGGCGGACGCCCTCGCGGGCGCGCAGCTCGCGCAGCTGCCGCAGCTCCCGCAGTTCGCCCTGGATGCGCAGGCGAGGGGAGTCGTCGCGGCGGCTCTTGCGGTCATCCATGGACGGTCTCGCTCTCGGCGCCCTGCAGGGAGGCGTCGCGCCAGTCGTCCGGCAGCAGGTGGTCGAGGACGTCGTCGACGGTGACGGCGCCCAGCAGGTGGTCGGCCTCGTCGACGACCGCGGCGGCCACCAGGTTGTAGGCGGCCAGGTAGCTGGTGACCAGCGGCAGCGGGGTGTCCGGCGGCAGCGGGTCGAGGTCGTCGTCGACCAGCGAGCCGACGAGCGTGAACGGGGGCTCGCGCAGCAGCCGCTGGAAGTGCACGGTGCCCAGGTACTTGCCGGTCGGGGTCTCGTTGGGCGGGCGGCAGACGTAGACCTGGGCGGCGAGGGCGGGCTTGTTCTCGGCGATCCGGACGCGGGCCAGCGCCTCGGCGACGGTGGCGTCCGGCTCCAGCACGATCGGCTCGGTGGTCATCAGGCCGCCGGCGGTGTCCTCCTCGTAGGACAGCAGGCGGCGCACCGAGGCGGCGTCCTCGGGCTCCATCAGGCGCAGCAGCCGCTCGGCGTCCTCCTCGGGCAGGTCGGAGAGCAGGTCGGCGGCGTCGTCCGGGTCCATCGCCTCCAGGACGTCGGCGGCGCGCTCCTCCTTGAGCTTGCCGATGATCTCGACCTGGTCGTCCTCGGGGAGCTCCTCCAGCACGTCGGCGAGCCGGTCGTCGTCGAGGGCGGCGGCGACCTCGGCGCGGCGCTTGGCGGAGAGGTGGTGCATGACGTTGGCGAGGTCGGCGGGGCGCAGCTGCTCGAAGGTGGCGAGCAGGTTGGCGGCGCCCTGCCCCTCCTCGGCGAGCGAGAAGCCGGTGAGCTCGGACCAGTCGAGGGTGAGCGTCTCGCCGCGGGCCTTGCGCAGCCGCGAGACCCGGCCGGTCTGGACGAAGACCTTGCGGACCTCCCACTCGCGGACCCGGGTCTGCACCATGGCGACGTCGAGGACGGTGACCTCCTCGGCGGTCTTCGTCCGGACGACGGTGCGGTCGAGGAGCTCGGCGAGGACGAGGGTCTCGGAGGGACGCTGCTCGAAGCGGCGCAGGTTGATCACGCCGGTGGTGAGCACCTGGCCGGACTCCAGGCTGGTGACCCGGGTCATCGGCAGGAAGATCCGGCGGCGGCCGATCACCTCGACGACCAGGCCGAGCACCCGGGGCGGGCGGCCGCCGATGCGCAGCGAGACGACCACGTCGCGGACGCGGCCCACCTGGTCGCCGTTGGGGTCGAAGACGGCGACGCCGGAGAGGTGCGAGATGAAGACCCGGCTGCCTGCGCCTGCCATCGGGCTCCCCTTCTCTCTCCGGGCGGCCCGCTGGGTGCCGGGCCGGCGTTCGCGAGGGGCCGCGGTGGTTCCGGCGGCCGTTCGCGCCGTCGCCTGCACGGGCACGCCCCGCGTGCGCGGGTGCGTCCGGCGCGTCCTCCGGCGCCAAGGCTACCTGCGGCAGTGGGCCGCAGCCCGCCGGTGGCCGGCCCGCGGGCCCGGCGCGGCGCGGCGGACACGTCTTCGAGGCACACGGGTGCCGAGTCAAGGGCGCATGGGTGCCATCAGGGGCGCGGGTCAGCCCTTGCGGCGCTTCAGGAGGAGCCTGGGGAGGCCGGCCGGGATCGGGCGGCGGGTGGTGGCGGCGGTGGGCATCGGCTCGGCGGCGTGCGAGCCGTCCGGCATGGCGCCGGGGCGTTCGGCGAGCGGGCCGGTCGGCTCCAGCCGCAGGACGCGGCACTCGCGGGCCCAGCGGTCGCCGATGGTGTCGGTGTCGGGGGCGTTCAGGCGCTTGCCCTTGAGCTCCTCGACGGCGCCCTGCCAGGCCTCGCCGTGCGGAGGGAGCTCGGTCACGGAGGCCGTCCAGCCGGTGAGCCGGCCGCCCTTGTCCTTGCTGCGGACGGTGACCACCGCGGTCGAGCCGGCCGCCAGGCCGTGCAGCGGCTGCTCGGCGCCGTCGCCGACCACCACCACCGCGCCGTCGTGCCAGGCGTGCCACAGCGCCCGGCCGTGCGGGCTGCCGTCCGCCCGGACCCAGAGCAGGCCGGACTTCTTCGCCGCCTCCTCCAGCAGGGCGCGGTCCAGGAAGTCCTCGGCGGTGGTCGTCGTACGCTCCATGGTCCACAGCGTACGGCCTGGCGGCCCGTCGGCCGGAGGGCCGTCCGCCCTTCGTCCCACAGCCCGGGACGACAGTGCCATGGTGGCATTTGAGGCCTTACGGTAGTGCGGTCCGGACCATCGACCGTCCCGAAGGAGAACCGTGCCCGCCCGGCCCGCCGCCACCGCCCCCACGGAGCTGCACCCCGCTCCCGCACCGGGTCGGTTCGCCCTGCCCCGGACGGACCTGTTCCTGCTCGCCGTCTCCATCGCGGGCATCTCGCTCTCCGCCCCGCTGATCAGCGCCACCGCCGCCCCGCCGCTGGCCATCGCCTTCTGGCGGAACGCCATGTCGGTGGGCGTGCTCGGCCCGTACGCGCTGTTGCGGCACCGTGCGGAGCTGCGCGGCATCGGCCGGCGGGCACTGCTGCTGGCGGTGGCGGCCGGCCTGCTGCTCGCGGTGCACTTCGCGCTGTGGATGCCCAGCCTGCGGATGACCTCGGTGGCCTCGGCGACCGCGCTGGTCACCACCACCCCGCTGTGGACGATCCTGCTGCTGCGGCTGACGGGGGAGCGGGCGCCGCGGCCGGTGCGGATCGGCGTGGCGGTCGCCTTCGCGGGGGTGCTGGTGCTCACCGGCGTCGACCTGTCGCTCTCCCCGCGGGCACTGCTCGGGGACGCGCTGGCGCTCGGCGCGGGCGCGGCGGCCGCCGGGTACGTGCTGCTCGGCGCAGAGGTCCGGCGGACCGTCAGCACCACCGCCTACACCCTGGTCTGCTACACCACCACGGCGGTCGCCCTGCTGGGCGTCTGCCTGGCGGCCGGCACGCCGCTGTCCGGCTGGCCGACCGGGGTGTGGTGGCAGATCGTGCTGCTGATGGTGGCCGCCCAGCTGCTCGGGCACTCGCTGAGCAACCGGGTGGTCCGCACCCTGGGCCCCTCGGTCACCTCGACGGCGATCCTGCTGGAGACCCCGGGTGCGGCACTGATCGCGGCCGTCTGGCTCGGCCAGTGGCCGCCGGCGGCCGCGTACCCGGCGGTCGGCCTGATCCTGCTGGGGCTGGTGCTGGTCGCCCGGGGCGGCCGGGACGACCGCGGCTGACCGGGCGTCAGAGCCACCCGTTGCGCCGGAAGCCCCGGTACATGGCGACGCAGATCACCACGACGCTGCCCAGCACCAGGGGGTAGCCGTACTTGTGGTGCAGCTCCGGCATGTAGTCGAAGTTCATGCCGTAGATGCCGGTGATCATGGTCGGCACCGCGAAGATCGCCGCCCAGGCGGTGATCTTGCGCATGTCCTCGTTCTGCGCGACCGACACCTGCGCCAGGTTGGCCTGGAGCAGCGAGTTCAGCAGCTCGTCGAAGCCGTGCACCTGCTCGGTGACCCGGGCCAGGTGGTCGGCGACGTCCCGGAAGTACTTCTGGATGTCCGGGTCGATCAGCCGCTGGATCGGCTCGGAGAGCAGCTGCATCGGACGCAGCAGCGGCGCCACCGCGCGCTTGAACTCCAGCACCTCGCGCTTGAGCTGGTACACCCGGCCGACGTCGGCGCCGCGGCCGGCCTTGCCGGCGAAGACGTCGAACTCGACCTCGTCCACGTCGGTCTGCAGCCGCTCGGCGACCAGCAGGTAGTTGTCCACCACGTGGTCGGCGATGGCGTGCAGCACCGCGGACGGGCCCTTGGCGAGCAGGCCGGAGCCGTCCGCGTCGGCCTCCAGCCGGTGCCGCAGCTCCTTCAGCGAGCTGTGGCCGCCGTGCCGGACGGTGATGACGAAGTCCTGGCCGACGAAGACCATGAGCTCGCCCGTCTCCACGACCTCGCTGGTGGGGGTGAGCTGGTCGTGCTCCACGTAGCGGATGGTCTTGAAGACCGCGAACAGCACGTCGTCGTACCGCTCGACCTTGGGCCGCTGGTGCGCGTGCACCGCGTCCTCGACGGCCAGCGGGTGCAGGCCGAAGCGCTGGGCGATGCCCTCGAACTCGGCCTCGGTGGGCTCGTGCAGGCCGATCCAGCTGAACGAGCCGGCGTCCTGCTGGCGGCACAGCTTGACCCGGGCGACGGCCTCGCGCGGGCTGCAGCTCTCGCCGACCCGCTTGCCGTCCTGGTAGACGGCGCAGTCGACCACGGCCGACGGGGCGTGGCCCGGGCGGAGGGAGTCGAAGGAGGTGTCGCGGCGGCGGTGCGGACGGACGGCCGCACGCAGGTTGTTGATCATCGACATGGCAGGCTCCTGGGGCAGGAACCGCCGCACGGCAGGCGGTGGTGGCCGTGGTGCGACGGCGAGGAACACCGATGGACGTGCCGGGCTGCAACAGGCGCTCACCAAGAACCCGCCAAGAAACGGGAAAGACTTCGGTTTGGGCGCCTCGGCTCCCGGGAAGGTGCTCTCCCGGCCGGGTGTGACGCCGCCTCAACTACCTCGTCAGGGGTGGGTGCGGCGGAGAAGGACAGGCCGGGCAGAGCTGCCGGTACTGCATGGTCGGCTGGTATCCACCACAACCACCTCCTTCATGCCGCGGCCCCGGGGCTTAGCATCCCCGGTAGCCAGCCGCCCACACTAACAGTTATCGGTGTGCCGCCGCTGGGGTGTGCGCGAAGCGACGACGCCCCGGGCGCTAAGGTCGCGTGCATGGCCCATGAATTCCCGATGTTCGGCGACTTCTCCGACCACTCCGGCGGCTCCGCGGAACTCTCCCGCACGGCCGTGCTGGCGGCCGTCGAGGCGCGGCTGCTCACCACCTTCGGCGAGAGCACCGGCCGGGCCTCGGTCACCTTCCTCGGCACCGAGCGGATCGAGGTGCTGCGCTTCGGTCCGGACGCCGAAGGACTCGTCCGCTACGCCACCCTCGGCATGGCCGCGAGCCCGATGGCGGACCCCACCGCGGCGGTCGCCGACCCGGTCCGCGGGCCGCGCGCCGAACTGGTGCTCACCGTCCGCGGAGGGCGCGACGACGTGCTCCGCGCGCTGGCCACCTTCGCCGCGACGCCGCAGGTCGAGGGCCTGGTGGTGGCCCCAGGCGGCTCGCTCGACCTGGGCTCGCCGCTGTGGGAGGGCGCGCCCTTCACCTCCGTCCTGGTGGCCGAACCGGGCGGCCTGGTCGAGGACGTGGAACTCGCCGAACCGGCCGAGCCGGTCCGCTTCCTGCCGCTGCTGCCGATGACCCCGAACGAGGCCGGGCACAAGCGCGTGCACGGCGCCGCCGAGCTCCAGGAGCGGTGGCTGCGGCACGGCACCGACCTGCGTGACCCGAACCGCCGGGCCGTCCCGCTCGACTGACCTGGGCCCGGCCGACGGGCGGTCAGGTGCAGGGCCCGACGAACGCGAGGACGCCTTCCGCCGACGGCAGCGGGCCCGGCCGGCGTGTGATGAGAACCACACCGCCGCCCTTGGGCGTGTCCTGCGTCCGGGCCGGATCCCGATCTTGGAATCGGCCCCCGGCGGGTGCCGCGTCAGCCCTTGATCGGGACCGCGCCGGTCGCCTGGCCGACCAGCTGCTCGTACGCGGCCGGGTCGGTGGTGTACTCGCCGAGCCGGACGGTCTTGCGGTGCCCGTGGTAGTCGCTGGACCCGGTGGTGAACAGCCCGAGTTCGCCCGCCAGGCCGCGCAGGTGGGCCCGGGCCTCCTCGTCGTGGTCGGTGTGGTCGACCTCCAGGCCGCCCAGCCCCGCCGCCGCCAGGTCGGCGATCACCTGGTCGGAGACCGTGCGGCCGCGCTTGACCGCGCCCGGGTGCGCGAACACCGGCACGCCGCCCGCCGCGCGGACCAGCCGCACGGCGGTGACCGGGTCGGTCTCGTGCTTGCGGACGTCCGCCCGGCCGCCGTTCGCCAGCCACTCGGCGGTGAACGCGTCGGAGACGGTCTCCACCACACCCGCCTCGACCAGGGCGCTGGCGATGTGCGGGCGGCCCACCGAGCCGGCCCCCGCGATCCGCTCCACCTGCTCCCAGCCGATCGGCGCACCCAGCTCGCGGCAGCGCTCGACGATCGCCCGGCCGCGCCGGAAGCGGTCGGTGCGGACCAGCTCCCGCTCGGCGGCGAAGGCGGGCTCGGCCGGGTCGAAGAGGTACGCCAGCAGGTGCATGCTGATGCCGTCGACGTGGCAGGAGAGTTCGGCCCCCGGGACCAGGGTCAGGCCGGTGCCGTGCACGGCCTCCGCCGCCTCGGCGTGCCCGGAGACCGTGTCGTGGTCGGTCAGCGCGACGACGTCCAGGCCGGCCGCGACGGCTGCCGCGACCAGCTCGGCCGGGCTGTCGGTGCCGTCGGAGGCGTTGCTGTGGGCGTGCAGGTCGATGCGCACGGGAGGGGCTCCAGGGGCCGGTGGGGGCTGCTGCTGGCCCGACCCAGCCTAGATGGTTGATTCCAAGGTCAGTGGTCGTAGGCGGTGAGTGACCGCAGTGTTGGCTGGCCGGTCTTGTGGTTGTGCCAGATCGCTGCGGTG
>NZ_JBFAXX010000063.1:0-46523 GCF_040680995.1 Kitasatospora sp. NPDC051914 | reverse complement strand
GCGGGGGGGGGGGGGCCCCCCCCCGGCCGGCGGGGGGGGGCCCCCCCCCCGCGCCCCTGGGCCTCATCGCGGCGGAGGTGCCTGCCGCTGCACGGTCGGTGCGTCCCGCTCGTCCGCGGGGAGCAGCTCGACGCCGTGCCGCAGCTCCACCGCACCCGGCAGGTCGAACCTGCGCTCCCGCCGGGCGACGACGTGCCGCTCGACCGCCAGGGCCCCGGTCACCGTGCAGTGCCCGCACCGCACCGCCGCCAGGCGCCCCTGCCGCACCACCGCGACCAGCCCGGCCAGCGCGAACCTCACCGACAGCTCCATCGTGACGCTGCCGAGCTGGGCGCCGTCCAGCAGCAGGGCCACGCTCGGGCTGTTGGTGGAGGCGATGCGGTGGCTGGCCATCGCCACCAGTTCCTCGCTGTCGGGGGTGTCGCGGGTCCGGCGGGCGGCGGTCCGCAGTTCGGTGTGGCGGCCCCAGCCGGCGGCCGCGACGTCGAGGAGTTCGAGGCCGAGGAAGCCGTCCAGCATCCCGGCGACCTCGCCCTCCACGGCGCGCCCGGCGGAGGCGGTGAGTCCGCGGACACCGTCGACCAGGCCGCTGACCGTTCCCTGCTCGTGCAGCGATCCGGCGATCGCGTCGACCGGGTTCTCCCGTCCGGGGTCGAACAGGAAGTCCCGCAGGGTGACCGGCTCCGCTGCCGTGGTCGTGGTCATGGGTCCGTCTCCTCGATGGTGGGGTTGCCGGGGGCCGGGCGCGGTTCCAGCCGGACGGTGCGGCTGGGTCCGGCCCGGTCGGTGTGCTCGATCAGGACCGCACCGGCGGCGCCGGCCGGGTGGGGTTCGAGCCGGATGTGCCGGTCCGCCCAGCGCGGCCCGCGGCGGCTGTTCAACAGGTACGCGGCACCGGCGGCCAGCAGCACACCGCCGCCCAGGGCGGGGCCGACCACCGCGGCCGGGTTCGTGGACCCGCTGCCGACGCCGCCACCCGCGCCGTTCCCGTCGTCCCCGTTGCCGTTCCCGCCGCCTCCGCCGCCGTTCCCGTTGCCGTTCCCGCCGCCGCCACCGGTCGGCTCCACGGTGAACGCGGCGTCGTCCGTCATCTCCGGGAAGGCCGGGCAGGTGGCGGTGAGGGTCAACGTGCCCGCCTGCGCCTCGGCCGGCACGGACACCACCTCGGCGAAGTCGCCCGCCGGGTCGACCGCGGTGCTGACCGGCAGGCTCGCGCCCTCCCAGGCGAGCTCGACGTCGCCGGCGTCGCAGGAGAACCCCGTGCCGACGGCCTCCACCGGCTCCCCCGCCGCCCCGCTCCCGGGGTCGAGGGTGAGGGTCGGCCCGTCGGTCGCCCCGCCGCCACCACCGCCGTCCACGGTGAACGCCTCCCGGTCTCCGACCTCGGTGTTCCGGGCGCAGTACGCCTCGACGGTGTGCTCACCGGGCGACGCGTCCGACGGCACGGTGACGGGCTGCTCGAAGTCGCCCGCGGGCCCCGTGAGAGCGGTGGCGAGCCGGGTGCCGTCGTCCCAGGCCAGTACCGCCTCGCCGCCGGAGCAGGCGAATCCCGTGCCGTAGGCGGTGAAGGCGCTGTCGACCTGGCCGCGCTGCGTGTCCAGCGTCAGGTCGGCGTTCTCGGCCGCCGTGTCCTCCTCCACGACGAACGCGGCGCTGCCCGTCACCCACTTGATCGGCTCCGAGGTCTCCTTCAGCACCGGTTTGACCGCGCACTTCAGGGTGATGGTGTACTCGCCGGGGGCGGTGGCGGGCACGGTCATGGTTCCGGTGACCGTCTCGGCAGAGTTGACGGAGGCGGTCCCGCCCGCAGGGGTCGAACCGTTCCAGAGCAGCACGGCGGACGCTCCGGCAACGCACCCGGTGAAGCCGGTGCCGGTCGCGGTGACCTCCGTACCGACGGGTCCGCTCCGCTGGGACAGCGACACCGACTGGGCCCAGGCCCCCGGCGCCAGTACGGCGAAGGCCACCCAGACCACGAAGCCGAGCAGCATCGCGGTCAGACCACGGCCCACCGGCCGGCCGGTCCGTAACAGCAGCATCGTGACCACCCACGGGCGGTCCCGGGCCTACCCGGCGGGGCGCCCGGGGCGGGAGTCGACGGCAGCGGACGGCCGGGCCGGGCCGCACCGGGCCCTACCGGCCGAGCGGCGCAGGTGTCGGGTCATCACCGACCGCCCTTCCTTGCTCACTACTCCTCATCATCACCCACTGGACGTACACGCACCACCCATTTGCGGAAAGGCCGACCGCCTCGGAGAGTGGTCGGCCCGATCAGGGTTGACCCGGTGTCAGCCGTGACGACACCGGCGCGGTGGCGATGCCCACCGGCTTCGGCGTGCAGGCGACGGCCTTCCGCACGCTGCGTCACCGACGGCGGCGGCCGGAGCCCCGGGCGACCTCCCGCTACATCCAGAGGAAGGGGGCGCGGGCGGCGTAGGAGAGGGCCCGGGCGGCCTTGTCCAGGGTGAGGTCGCCGGGGGCGACGGTGGTGCGGCGGTCGGTGTAGCGGGAGACGGTGACCGTCAGGTAGTGGCCGACGGGCTCGACACGGGTGACGTCGGCGGGCTTCGGCGGAGGCGTCGTCGCGGTGGGCGGCGGCGTGGGGCCGGCAGGGGCTCCGGACGTCGGTGCGCCCGGGGATGCGGTGGTGCCGGCCGTCACGCTGGGCGAGGGGCTCGCAGTCGGTGAGGGTGCGTCGGACTCGGCGGTGATGAAGGCGAGCACGGACGGGTCGGTGAGGGCCTGCCGGGCCTTCTGGGCGCTCTGCTCGTCGGCGAAGCGGAGCACGGTGACGCTGGTGACGACCTGCTGGTCGGCATGGGTGAAGCCGACGGAGACGTACGCCTGGCAGCCGGTGTCCTTGAGCGGGTTCTTCTCGCGGTCGAGCAGGACCTCGGCGCAGTCGCCGCCCTCGTGGGACGCGGTGCGGTGGGCCTGCACGCCGTTCTGGTCGACGGCGCGCTGGCCGGGGAAGTAGTGGTCGGCGGTGAAGGCCTGGGCCTCCGTCAGCGGCTGCTCGGAGGCGAGGCCGGGGGCCGGCTGGGACTTCTTGGACTGGCCGCTGGTGCTGCCGAGGCCGGGTATGAGGTCGCCGGGGTTGGGGCGGCTGACCACCCAGCCGATGCCGGCGGCGGCCACGACGAGGGCGCACCACAGGGCCGTGCGGCGCCGGCCGGGCCCGAGCCGGCGCGGCTCGGCGGGCGTCTCGCCGTCGTGTCCGGCCGCGGTCTGGTCGGGTTCCCCCTGCGTGGTCATGCGGGAGATTCTAAGCAGATGATCAGCCGGGCCCGGAGGGAGGGCCCTGCCCTGGGGGCGCTGCGCGCACGAAGGGGGCGTACGTGACCTGCGCCACTACCCTGTGCGGCGACACTGTGACAACTCGCACACCGCCGAGCGGATCTTCTGGCGGGTTCCCTCTGGCGGAACGCGACGCGGCACGGGCAGGATCGGGCGCATGGATCTGCTCGACACCCTCACCGCCAAGGGCCTGCGCCGGGAACTGCCCACCCGGGAGGAGGCGCTGGCCGTCCTCGCCACCACCGACGACGAACTGCTCGACGTCGTCGCGGCCGCCGGCAAGGTACGCCGCCAGTGGTTCGGCCGGCGGGTGAAGCTCAACTACCTGGTGAACCTGAAGAGCGGTCTCTGCCCGGAGGACTGCTCGTACTGTTCGCAGCGGCTCGGTTCCAAGGCGGAGATCCTCAAGTACACCTGGCTGAAGCCGGAGCAGGCGGCCGAGGCGGCCGCCGCGGGCCTTGCGGGCGGCGCGAAGCGGGTCTGCCTGGTGGCCAGCGGCCGCGGCCCGACGGACCGTGACATCGACCGGGTGGCCGACACCATCGCCGCCATCAAGGACGCCGACGCGCAGGTCGAGGTGTGCGCCTGCCTGGGCCTGCTCTCCGACAACCAGGCGGAGCGGCTGAAGGCGGCCGGTGCCGACGCGTACAACCACAACCTGAACACCTCCGAGGCGACGTACGGCGACATCACCTCCACCCACACCTACGCGGACCGGGTGGACACCGTGCAGAAGGCGCACGGCGCGGGCCTGTCCGCCTGCTCCGGCCTGATCGCGGGCATGGGCGAGCGCGACGAGGACCTGGTGGACGTGGTCTTCGCGCTGCGCGACCTGGGCTCGGACTCGGTGCCGGTGAACTTCCTGATCCCGTTCGAGGGCACGCCGCTGGCGCAGGAGTGGAACCTCACCCCGCAGCGCTGCCTGCGCATCCTGGCGATGGTCCGCTTCGTCTGCCCGGACATCGAGGTGCGGATCGCCGGCGGCCGCGAGGTGCACCTGCGCTCGCTGCAGCCGCTCGGCCTGGAGATCGCCAACTCGATCTTCCTGGGCGACTACCTGACCAGCGAGGGCCAGGCCGGCCAGGCCGACCTCGACATGATCAAGGACGCCGGCTTCACCGTCGAGGGCGCCGACGAGCGGACCCTGCCCCGGCACCGCGCCGACGCGGTGGCGGCCGGCGGCTGCGGCGGTGCCTCCGCATCGCCGTGCGGCACGGAGGCGCACGCCTGCGGCACCGGCGGCTGCGGCCCGTGCGGCGGGCACGCCGAGCCGGCCGAGACCGCGGCGGACGTCGCCGCGGAGGTCGCGGCGGCCATTGCGGCGGAGTCCTCGGACGAGGCCCGGACCGACCTCGTCCGGGTGCGCCGGCGCGGTGCGGGCACCGAGCTGGCCCCGAACGCCTGATGGCCGACGTCCAGCACCTGCTCGACCTCGACCGGGCGCACGTCTGGCACCCGTACGGGCCCATGCCCGGCACCGTCACCCCGTACGTGGTGGAGTCCGCGTCCGGGGTGCGGCTGCGGCTCGCCGAACCGGCAGGCGGACACGACGAGCTGATCGACGGCATGTCCTCCTGGTGGGCGGCGATCCACGGCTACCGGCACCCGGTGCTGGACGAGGCCGTGCGCGAGCAGCTCGGCCGGATGAGCCACGTGATGTTCGGCGGGCTCACCCACGAGCCCGCCGTCCGGCTCGCGGCGAAGCTGGTCGAGATCACCCCGGAGCCGCTGCGGCACGTGTTCCTCGCCGACTCCGGATCGGTCTCGGTCGAGGTCGCGCTGAAGATGTGCCTGCAGTACTGGCAGTCGGTCGGCCGCCCGGCCAAGCGCCGGGTGCTGACCTGGCGCGGCGGCTACCACGGCGACACCTTCCACCCCATGTCGGTCTGCGACCCCGAGGGCGGGATGCACCACCTGTGGGGCGGGGTGCTGCCGCACCAGCTGTTCGCCCCCGAGCCGCCGGGCGGCTTCGACGCCCCGCTCGACGAGGCGTACGCGGGCGTGCTCGCCGACCTGGTCGAGCGGCACGCCGGCGAGCTGGCCGCGGTGATCGTGGAGCCCGTGGTGCAGGGCGCCGGCGGCATGCGCTTCCACTCCCCCGCCTACCTGCGGCTGCTGCGCGAGCTGTGCGACGAGCACGGCGTGCTGCTGGTCTTCGACGAGATCGCCACCGGCTTCGGCCGCAGCGGCGCGCTCTTCGCCGCCGACCACGCCGGGGTGTCGCCCGACGTGATGTGCCTCGGCAAGGCGCTGACCGGCGGCTACCTGACGATGGCGGCGACGCTGTGCACGGCGGAGGTCGCGGACGGCATCAGCCGCGGCGAGATGCCGGTGCTGGCGCACGGCCCCACCTTCATGGGCAACCCGCTGGCCGCGGCCGTCGCCAACGCCTCGATCGACCTGCTGCTCGGCCAGGACTGGCAGCTGGAGGTCAAGCGGCTCGAGGCCGGCCTCGCCGCCGGGCTCGCCCCCGTCGCGGACGCCCCCGGGGTGCGCGAGGTGCGGGTGCGGGGCGCGATCGGCGTCGTCCAGCTCGACCACCCGGTCGACATGGCCGCCGCCACCGCGGCCGCCGCCCGCGAGGGCGTCTGGCTGCGGCCCTTCCGCGACCTCGTCTACACCATGCCGCCCTATGTGACGAACGATCAGGACCTGGCCCGGATCACCGCCGGTGTCGCGGCCGCGGCGGTGGCCGGATGACCGTCCTCTTCGTGACCGGCACCGGGACGGAGGTCGGCAAGACCGTCGTCACCGCCGCGGTCGCCGCCCTCGCCACCGGGCCGGTGGCCGTCCTCAAGCCCGGCCAGACCGGGGTCGGGCCCGCCGAACCCGGCGACGCCGGCGAGGTCGCCCGGCTCACCGGGCGCGACCTCACGCTGCGCGAACTCGCCCGCTACCCGGAGCCGCTCGCCCCCGACACGGCGGCACGGCGGGCCGGCCTGCCCACCGTCCGCCCGCAGCAGGCCGCCGAGGCCGTCGCCGAACTGGCGAAGGACCACGACCTGGTGCTGGTCGAGGGCGCGGGCGGCCTCCTCGTCCGCTACGACGAGGACGGGCACACGCTCGCCGACATGGCGATCGCGGCGGCCGGGCTCGGCCTGGAACCGTCCGTGCTGGTGGTGGCGACCGCCGGGCTCGGCACGCTCAACACCACCGCACTGACCGCGGAGGCACTGGCCGCCCGCGGCCTGCCGCTGCACGGCGTGGTGATCGGCGCCTGGCCGCGGGAGCCCGACCTGGCGATGCGCTGCAACCTGGCCGACCTGCCGGTGGCCGCAGGCGCACCGCTCCTGGGAGCACTCCCCGCCGGCTGCACCGCCACCGGCGGAGACCCCTTCGTCACGGCGGCCCGCACCTCCCTGGCGCCCGCCCTCGGCGGTACCTGGGACGCGGCAGCCTTCACGGCCGCCCACACGGCCCCGTAGGCACCGGGAAACCGACAGGGGCCTGTGGGGGTACCTCCCACGCGCCCCTGAAAAAGCACTGGCCGGTCCGCCGGGGCACCGGGTCCTACTCGGCGAGCGTCTTGCCCGTCTCCAGGAGGGACTTGAGGTCGCTGAGGACCCAGGCCCAGCCGCCGCCCCCGCCCATCTCCTCGTCGTCGAAGGAGCCGCTGACCAGGGCGGCGAGCTGCGGGGCGCCGGCCAGTTCGTGGGTGACGGTGAGCCGGGTGGAGCCGTTCTTCTCGACCAGCTCGTAGGTGAGGCGGGTGAAGCCCTCGGCGACGAGCCGCGGGTCCATGAGCATCCGCCAGGTCAGGACCAGCTTGTGCGGCGGGTCCGCCTCGACGACCTCGCCGTCGATGACGGTGTCGGGGACGGTGAAGCCGCCCGCCTCGGCACCGTCCACCATCGCCTGGCTGGGGCGGGTGCGGTAGGGGGCGCCGGGCGTGAGGTTGTAGTCGGTGAGGCCGCCGTAGCCGTAGCGGTCGGTCCATTCGGGCTTGGTGATGGCGTCCCAGACCTGCTCCGGGGCGGCCTTGATGTACACGCGGTAGACCTGGGTGGTCGCCGCGGGCTCGGTCCCGCTCATGTGTCCTTCTCCAACTCTGCCTTCAGGGCGGCAAGTGCGGTCACGTGGCGTTCGGTGTACTTGTCGATCCAGCGGTCGTGGATGAGCCGGATCGGCACGGAGTTGAGGAAGTGGAGCTTCTCGCGGCCCGACTTGCGGGTCACGACGAGCCCGGCGTCCTCCAGCACGCGCAGGTGCTTCATGACGCCGAAGCGCGTCATCTCCAGCTCGGACTCCAGTTCGGTGAGTGTCCGCCCGTCGCGGGCGAACAGCAGATCGAGGAGGAAGCGCCGGGTCGGGTCGGCGAGCGCCTTGAACACCTGGTCGTCATCGGGCACGGCTCCAGAATAGGTGACCATTTGGTCACATGTCCACCGCTCGGCCCGGCACGCCGCCGGGAATCCGCCGCCGGAAACCTCAGGACACGCCGCCCAGCCGCAGCAGCGCCGTGGTCGCCGCGGCCGCGACCACCACCAGCGGGAACGGCGCCCGCCGCAGCACCAGCACGCCCGCGACCAGCACCCCCGCCGGGCGGGCCCAGCCGGCGAAGCCCTGCCCCTGGGTGAGCGCGGCGGTCGCCACCAGGGCGACCAGCAGGACCGCGGCAGCGGTGGAGAGCAGCCGCTCCAGCCCCTCGGAGAGGTGCAGGCGGTCGCGCAGGACGGGGCCGGCCAGCCGGAGCGCGTACGTGCCGGCGGCGAGCAGCAGGACGGCGAAGAGCGGCATCAGCGGGCCTCCCCGGCGGGTTCGGCGGCCCGGGCGGCGGGCGCGGGCGTGCGGCGCAGTACGGTGCGGACGGCCGGGACGAGGGCGGCGAGCGCCAGCAGTACGGGCAGGCCGGGCGGCAGGAAGGGGGTGGCGGCGACCGCGAGCACCGCACCGGCCAGGGCCGGGTTGCGGACGGAGCGGTCGGTGAGCGAGGGCAGCACCAGGGCGAGCAGGACGGCGGGGAAGGCCGCGTCCAGCCCGAGCGCGTCGGTGTCGCCGATGGCGCCGCCGGCGAGGGCGCCGAGCAGGACGGCGATGTTCCAGGCGGCGAACAGGGCGAGGCCGCAGACCCAGTAGGCGGCGCGGCGGGCCTTCGGGTCGCGCTGCCGGAGGGTGAAGGCGGTGGACTCGTCGGTGAGCACGTGGGCGCCGAGCAGCCGGTCGCGCCACCGGCCGCCGAGCACGTCGGCGACGGCGAAGCCGAAGGGCAGCAGCCGGGCGTTGAGGACGAAGCCGGTGACGACGGCGGCGATCGGGCCGCCGCCGGCCAGCACCACGCCGACCGCGGCGAACTGCGAGCCGCCGGCGAAGACCAGTACGGACATGGCGACCGGCACCCACGGCGGCAGGCCGCCGGAGACGGCGATCGCGCCGAAGGAGGCGCCGACGAGGGCGTCGGCGAGACAGACCAGGGCGATGTCGCGGAGCGTGCCACGATCGAGTGTTCGCAATGCCGAACGCATGTCCAGTAGAATGAACAGCAACCTCGGCGTTCGTCAAGCCGAACGGACAGCAGTCTGGAGCGAACACGTGGACGACGCGGACAACACGCCGGCGGTCGGCGGCCACCGGTCCTCGCAGGACCTGATCACGCTGATCTCCGCTTCGATCCGCCGGGAGCGCGAACGGGCCGGCCTCTCGATGGCCGAGCTGGCCCGCCGGGCCGGCATCGCCAAGTCCACGCTCTCGCAGCTGGAGGCCGGTGCCGGCAACCCCAGCGTGGAAACGCTGTGGGCGCTCGGCGCCGCCCTCGACGTGCCGTTCAGCCGCCTGGTCGACCCGCCGCGGCCGCAGATCCGGGTCGTCCGGGCGGGCGAGGGCCCGGTCACGTACTCCGAGCGCGCCGACTACGCGGCCACCCTGCTCGCCTCCTGCCCGCCGAACGCCCGCCGGGACATCTACCGGATCGACGCCCGGCCCGGCGGGGCCCGGCTCTCCGACCCGCACCTGCCCGGATCGGTCGAGCACGTGGTGCTCGGCAGCGGCAGGGCCCTGGTCGGCCCGGCCGACGCCCCGGTCGAGCTCGGCCCGGGGGACTACATCTCCTACCCCGGCGACGCACCGCACGTCTTCGAGGCGCTGGAGCCCGGCACCACGGCCACGCTCACCATGGAGCACGTCTGACCGGCCGGGCGGGCCCGGCTCAGTCGGTCAGCGGGCGCACCCAGCGGCGCCAGTGCTCCTCGCGCCGGTAGCCCGCCCCGGCCCAGGCGCTCTGCCCGAGGGCGTTGCGCTCCAGCACCATCGCGTCCACCCGGCGACCGCCCAGCCCGGCGAACCTCCGCTCGGCCGCCGCGATCAGCGCGCTGCCGACCCCGCGGCGGCGCAGCTCCGGGTCCACGGCCAGCCGGTAGAGGTGGCAGCGCCAGCCGTCGAACCCGGCGACCACCGTGCCCGCGAGCACCCCGTCGAGTTCGGCGACCAGCAGCGCCTCCGGGTCCCGTTCGATCAGCCGGGCCACGCCGGCCTCGTCGTCCGTGATGCTGGTGCCCTCGGCGGCGCGGGACCAGAAGGCGAGCAGGGCGGGGATCTCGTCGGGGCGCGCGGTACGGATCGCGATCTCGGTCATGCGCCCCTGTCTAACAGGCGCGCTCCGGGCGGACAGGACATTCCACAGGGTGGGACGGGCCGGGCTGACCTCGTGTCACCCGTCCCGTAGGCTCGGTCCACCCCCCGCCTGTGCGACACCCCGCGAGGAGCACCGTGCCGACCGCACCCACCGCAGATCCCGCAGCAGACCCCGCCGCCTCCGCCCCGGACGACTCCGCCGAGGCGGAGGAGTTCGTCCGCGCGCAGACCGCGGTCGGCGCCGTCCCCTTCGTGCCGGAGGTGCGGCTGCACCTGGCCGAGGAGGCGATCGGCCTGTGGGAGCGGACGGAGTCCGCCAAGGGCGAGATCGGGCTGCCGCCGCCGTTCTGGGGCTTCGCCTGGGCCGGCGGCCAGGCCGTCGCCCGGTACGTGCTCGACCACCCGGAGTCCGTCGCGGGCCGCTCCGTGCTGGACCTCGCGTCCGGCTCCGGCCTGGTCGGCATCGCCTGCGCCCTGCGCGGTGCGGCCGGTGTCACCGCCGCCGAGATCGACCCGTACGCGGTGGCCGCGATCGGCCTCAACGCCCGGGCCAACGGGGTGCCGATCGCCGCGCACTGCGTGGACCTGCTGGACGGCGACGGCGCACCGGCCGAGGTGGTGCTGGCCGGCGACGTCTTCTACGAGCGGGGCATGGCGCTGCGCGTGCTGCCGTTCCTCCGGCGGGCCCGCGCCCGCGGCGCCCTGGTGCTGGTCGGCGACCCGGGCCGGGCGTACCTGCCGCGCGAGCACTTCACCGAGGTCGCCTCCTACCGGGTGCCGGTGGTCGCCGACCTGGAGGACGCCCCGGTGAAGACCTCGGTGGTCTGGCGGCTCACCGGCTGAGCCCGCCCGCGGGCTCCGGTGCCCGAGCGTCACCGCCTTCGTACCGTTTAGATACCGAAGCCGTGATGAGCTGCGGAAACGCTCGCGGCGCGCGGGGTGCCCGAGTACCATCCGGCTGACGCCCCGGGGCGCGGTGCGCGCACACCGATGTGCCGTGCTGCCCCGCGGCGACTCTCGCGGGGCAGACGGAGGTCACCGCGCACTCGGCACCGCGCGCCAGAGCTGTCGCGCGAACGCGGGAAGGGCAGCGACTTGGCGGATCGGCTCACCGGAGGCGACTCCTCGCTGCTGCGTCGGATCAACGCGGCGGTCACCCTGCGGGCGCTGCGCGACGGACAGACCGTCACCCTGACGCAGCTCGTCGGCGACACCGGGCTGTCCCGGCCCACCGTCGAGGGCGTCATCGAGGGGCTGATGGAGTCCGGGCTGGTCGCCGAGGTCGAGCACGGCCAGGACGGCGGCGGACGGCGCGGCCGGCCCGCCCGCTGGTTCCGGTTCCGCGCGGAGGCCGGGCACGCGCTCGGCATCGAGATCGGCGTGCACGACGTCCGGGTGGTCCTCGCCGACCTCAGCGGCGAGATCCTCGCCGTCCACGCCAAGCCCGTCGACGAGACCCTCGACGCGGAGGATCGGCTCGGCGTCACGCGGACGACCGTCGCCGAGGTGCTGCGCAAGACCGGCGTCTCCCGGGACAACCTGTGGGCGGTCGCCGTCGGCACCCCCGGCATCGTCGACGGCGAGGGCACCGTCCGGCTCAGCACCGCCATGCCCGGCTGGACGGGGCTCGACCTCGGCGCCCGGCTGCGCCGCTCGTTCCGCTGCCCCGTCGTCATCGAGAACGACGCCAACCTCGCCGCCATCGCCGAGCACTGGAAGGGCGCCGCGGTCGGCAAGGGCGACGTCGTCTTCGTCATGGCCGGCCTCAGCCCGGGCGCGGGCTCGCTGATCAACGGCCGGCTGCACCGCGGTTACGGCGGCGCGGCCGGCGAGATCGGCGCCCTCCACCTGCTCGGCCAGGAGGCCACCCCGGAGCGGCTGCTGTCCACCACCGGCAAGCCGCTCGACCCGCTGGACGAGGCCGCCGTGGCCCGGGTGCTGCGGCTGGCCCGGGAGGGCGACGAGGTCGCCAGGGACGCCATGGACCGGTTCCTGCGGCGGCTGGTGCACGACGTGGCGGCGCTCGTCCTCGCCCTGGACCCGCAGCTGGTGGTGGTCGGCGGCTGGGCGGCCGGGCTGGACGGCGTGCTGGAGCCGCTGCGCGAACGGCTCGGCCGGTTCACGCTGCGGGCGCCCGAGGTGGCGCTGGCCGCGCTCGGTACGGAGGTCGTCGCGACCGGGGCGCTGCGGGTGGCCCTGGACCTCGTCGAGGAGCAGCTGTTCGCCGTCGACCCGCCGGGGGCGGGCGGGCGCTGACCCGCCGTCCGGCGGGCGACGGCAGGCGGGCCCGTCCGGTGCCGGACGGGCCCGTGTTCCGGCTCCGAACAGGCGTCGCGCGGTGAGCAGGTGTCAGGCGGAGCGGACCGCCTCGACCGGGGTGACCTCGACCGCGCCGGCCTCGCCGAAGGTGAGCTTGCAGGTGTCGGCCCGGTAGGTGCACACCGCGCGGGCGATCTGGCGGCCGGCGGAGGCGTACACGGTGGTGACCACCAGCACCGGGGTGCCCGGCGGGCGCTCCAGCAGGGCGGCCTGCTCGGCCTCGGCGACGCCCAGCTCGACCGTGCGGGACTCGCCGTCGACGCCGGCGCGCTCCAGCTGGCGGAGCACCGAGCGGGCGCGCTCGCCCTCGGCGGAGCCGACCAGCTGCGGCAGGGCCGGCAGGTGCGGGACGGCCGAGTCCGGCACGTGCAGCGACTCGGTGGCCATCACGCGGCCCTGCACCAGGCGCAGGCGGCGCACGGTGTGCACCGTCTCGCCCGGCAGGACGCCGAGGTCGGCGGCCAGGCGCGCGGAGGCGGGGGCGCTGGTGCAGTCGACGATCCGCCAGGACTGGTTGCGCGAGGCGCTCGGCCAGCCCTCCTCGCTGCTGCTCACCGGCACGCCGACCCGCGGAGCGGCGATCACGGTGCCGATGCCGCGGCGGCGGACCAGCCGGCCCTCCAGCTCCAGCTGGTCGAGGGCCTGGCGCAGCGTGGCCCGGGCCACGCCGAAGCGGGCGGCGAGCTCGCGCTCGTTGGGCAGCACCTGACCGGCGGAGAACTCCGAGTCGATGGTGCGCACCAGGACGGTGCGCAGGTGCCAGTACTTCGGCTCGGGAGCCGCCGTGAGCTGTCCTGCTTGCGCCACCGTGTCCTCCGCCCTGAAGGTGTGGGGCCGCCCGACCCCCGCCCGGTTTCGGCAGGTGGGGAGGGTGGGCTTTATCCGTCCTTCTTTATTAAAGGTCTTTGCAGTAAGCGACCCTAGGGGGTGGCGGAGGAGATGGTCAAGACCAATGACCGACCTCGACCGGAGTTCGGACAGTGAACGATCGTTCGTGATCTGCGCCACAGCGGGAAGCGACCACATCACCGATCCGGCGGGCCGGACGGTACCCTCCGGGGGTGATCGTGGTTTCAACAGTCAACGTCAACGGCATCCGCGCAGCCGCCAAGAAGGGCCTCGTCGAGTGGCTCACCGGCACCAAGGCCGACGTCGTCTGCCTCCAGGAGGTCCGCGCCGAGCCGGACCAGCTGCCGGCCGGGATCCGCGACCTGGAGGGCTGGCACGCGGTGTGGGCGCCCGCTGCCGCCAAGGGCCGGGCCGGCGTCGCCGTGCTGTCGCGCCGCGAGCCCGAGCGCACCGCGATCGGCTTCGGCTCGACCGAGTTCGACAGCTCCGGCCGGTACGCCGAGATCGACCTCCCGGGCCTCACCGTCGCCAGCCTCTACCTGCCCTCCGGCGAGGTCGGCACCGAGCGCCAGGACGAGAAGGAACGCTTCATGGCGGAGTTCCTCGTCCACCTGGACGCGCTGCGCCGCCGCGCCGCGGAGGACGGGCGCGAGGTGCTGGTCTGCGGCGACTGGAACATCGCCCACCGCGAGGACGACCTCAAGAACTGGCGCGCCAACCAGAAGAACGCGGGCTTCCTGCCCGAGGAGCGCGCCTGGATGACCCGCCTCTTCGACGACGTCGGCTACGTGGACGTCGTCCGCGCCCTCCACCCCGACCAGGCCGGCCCCTACACCTGGTGGTCCTACCGCGGCCGCGCCTTCGACAACGACTCCGGCTGGCGGATCGACTACCACATCGCCTCCGCCGGCCTGGCCGCCCGCGCCAACGACGCCGTCGTCGAGCGCGCCGCCGCCCACGGCGAGCGCTGGTCCGACCACGCTCCCGTCACCGTGCACTACGACCGCAGGTTCTGACCCGACGGCCGTCAAGGACGTCGTGAGCCGCACCTGACTCCTCCGACCGGGGGCCGGGTGCCACGGTCGACGTCCGGGGCGGCCGGGCCGTCAGGCGGCCGGTCCGGCGTCGTGGACGAGGATGGCCAGTTGGGTGCGGTTGTTGGGGCCCGGCTTGGTGAGCATCGAGGAGACGTGGGCCTTGGCGGTGGCCACGCTCATGTGGGGCTCGCGGCCGATCTCGGCATTGGAGCAGCCCCGGCCCACCGCGGCGGCCACCTCCCGCTCGCGTCGGCTCGGTCCGGCCAGCGCGGTCCGGGCACGGTGCTGCCGGGCGCCGTCGGCGGCCTCCCCACCAGGCTCACCTCGGGTGTGCCGCCCAGCATGACGGCCGGCCCGGCGCGGACCAGCGGATCGTCGTCCACGATCAGGAGGCGGACCGGACCGGTCATCGCGGCCACGGCAGCCGGGCCAGGAGCCGGAAGTCCCCGCCGGGGAGCCGGCCGTGTTCCAGCCGTCCGCCGACCAGGTCGACCCGTTCGGCGAGGCCGACCGGGCCGGCCCCGGCGCCCGGGATCTCCGACGGCAGCTCTCGGCGTCTTCGCCCTGATCGGCTTCCACCTGGTCGTCGGCTGGAGAACCTACCGGCTGTCGGTCCGGTAGCCGCCCGCCCCAGCCGCCGGCTCCCGAGCGAGCGGTGATGGTTCGTCAACCCTTCGGCCCGCCGCGTCCCGGGCGGCGCTCCCTCAGGACCGGCGCCCGCGGCCCGGGGTGCCCGTGCCGGGGGCGCCGGTCCCGTCCGTGCCGGGGGCGTCGCCCGTCGGGGCGGGGCGGACGGCCGTCAGGCCGTCCAGGACGCGGTCGATCGACCAGGTGAACTGCTCGGTGGAGATGTACTCGGCCACGGTGTCGGCCATCGCGGCGGTGCGCGGGAAGTGCTCGGCGGGCACTGCGCGCAGGGCCTCGCGGCGGGCGGCGACACGTTCCCGCTCGGCCGGCACCGGGCCCTCCTCCAGTTCCGCCACCTCCAGCGCGACCGAACCCAGCACCTGCACGATCAGCAGGTAGCAGGCCCGGGCCGCCTCGCGGGGGGCCAGCCCGGCTTCGCCGAGCACGGCGAGCAGGGTCTCGCCCAGGGCCAGCGCGTGCGGGCCGTCCATCGGCGCCGACAGCAGCAGTCCCACCGCGCCGGGCCGGGCCAGCAGCCGGGCCCTGAGGTCGGCCGCCAGCGCGTGCACCCGGTCCCGCCAGGGCAGGCCCGCGGATCCGGCCGCGGCGTGGTCCACCTCCGCCAGCACCCGTTCGGCCAGTGCCCGCAGCAGCGCCGCCTTGTCCGGGAAGTACGTGTAGACGGTGTTGGGCGCGACGCCGATCCCGGCCGCCACGCCGCGTACCGAGACCGCCTCGACTCCGCCCCGGTCCAGCAGGCGCAGTGCGGCGTCGACCACCTCGGCCTCGTCCAGCGCCCGCCGCCGCCCGACCCGTCCCGGCCCCGCCGCCCGCTCCGCCATCGCCTGCGCTCCTCTCCGCTGCGGTCCCTGTGCCTCGGGCTCCGCGTTGACTTTCATTTCTGCACACCGTACTTTATTTGCACACCGTACAGAAATGGAGTGAGCCGCATGTCACCGATCTCGCGCCTCCGCCGGCCGTCGCGCTCCTGGGCCTGGTGGACCGCCGGATTCCTCGCCTTCCCGGTCTCCGGGCTGGCCGGCCGCGCCGTGGCCGGGCCCGTCGACTCGCTTCCCGCCGCGATGGCCGGCGGCGCCGTCACCGGCCTGGTGCTCGGCCTCGGCCAGAGCCTGGCCGCCCGCCGCCGGCTCGACCCGCGCCGCTGGGTTCCCGCCACCGGCGCCGGCATGGCCCTCGGGCTGGCTCTGGGCGCCGCCGTGGTCGGCTACCGGACCTCGCCGGGCGCACTGGCCGTGATGGGCGCGTTCACCGGGCTGCTGCTCGGCCCCGCCCAGGCCCTCGCGCTGCCCCGGGACGCCGTCCGGCGCTGGGCCTGGGCGCTCGCCCTGCCGCCGCTCTGGGCGACCGGCTGGAGTGTGACCGCCCTGGCCGGGGTCGGCGTCGGAGCCCGCTTCACCGTCTTCGGCGCCACCGGCGCGCTGGCCTTCAGCGCCCTCTCCGGGCTGCTGCTGGACCGGATCCTGCCGGCCGCGAACCATCGGCCCGCCCCCTCCTCCCCCGCCCCGGCATCGGCCGGCCGCACCTCCGGGTAGGCCCCGATGAAGCCCGCGCCACGATGGCGCGGCGCTCCCGGTGGACGAACCGCCGGAGCTCCTCACGGCCGGTCGTCAGGCACGCCCGTAGGTGAGGAACGCGACCCCGCTGGACAGCACCGTGTGGCCGGTCAGCGTGAACGCGCGCGGATCGGCCTCGGTCTTCCCCGCGAACAGGGGGATGCCCGCGCCGACGACGACCGGGTTGACCTTGAGCACGAGTTCGTCGATCTCCGGGTAGAGGGCCCCGGCCAGCTCGCCGCCGCCGACCAACCAGATCCCCTTGCCCTCCTCGGCCTTGAGCTCGCGCACCTTCGCCGCCGGGTCGGTGGAGACCACCTCGACGGCCGCATCCGGGCTCTCGGCGAGGCTGCGGGAGAAGACGTAGTGCCGCAGGTGCGGATAGGCGTCGGTGATGCCGGCATCCAGCCCGATCTGGTACGAGCGGCGCCCCTCCACGACGGTGTCGAAGCGCGTGCCGGGCGCGGTCACCCCCAGCGCCGCGCGGGCGGGGGCCGGCAGCGTCTCCGGGTAGTGCGCGACGATGTGCTCCAGGTAGTCGGGCGTGACGTTGAAGAACCCGTCGGACGCGCTCGGGTCGCCCCCGTCCGGGCCGGCGATGAACCCGTCGAGCGTGGTGGCGACGTAGTAGGTCAGTGTGCGCATGAAGATCATCCTTCGACGGCGTAGTAGTGGAGGTTCTCGTCGGAGGAGATCCGGCGCAGGCCTGCCTTCTCCAGGACCCGCTGGGAGGCGACGTTGTCGTGGGCGGTGTCCGCGAGCACCCGCCGTACGCTCCCCTCGGCGAAGCCGCGGTGCAGCAGGGCGCGCAGCGCCTCGGTGGCGTAGCCGCAGCCCTCGACCTCCGGGGCGACGCCGTACCCCAGCCCCACCGCGCCCGCCTCGTCCGGCGGGCCGAAGAACCCAATGCCGCCGATCACCAGGTCGTTGCTCAACAGCACGATCTGCAGCGGCCCGAACAGCGGCTGACCCGGCGGCGTCGCCAGGTGGAGCCGCGCGACGTCCTGGTCGTCGGGCCTCGGGAAGCCCGGGCTCCAGTGGCTCTCCCGGCGGGCACCCGCCGCCACGCGCCCGGCTTCCTCGTGGGTGTACGGGCGCAGCCGCAGCCGCGCCGTCTCGATGCTGAACGGTGTCATTCCGTCTCCGTGTCCTCGTGGTCGTCGCCGAGTGGGGCGAACGGGTACGACGGTAGGCCCGCCACGACCGCCCGCGAATCGGTCACCATGACCTAACGCAACGCCAGATGCCTTACGGCGCCCGGGTAGACTCCCCGGATGCTCTACGGTCGGGCCGCTGAATCGGGCCAGCTCAGAAGCCTTCTCCTGCAGGCAGCGGAGGGTGTCAGCGGTGCGTTGGTCGTTCACGGCGAGGCCGGTATCGGCAAGACCGCGTTGCTGGACCACCTGGCGGCCGACGCGGGCGCGGCCCGGGTCCTGCGGATGACCGGCATCGAAGCGGAGACCGAACTTCCCTTCGCCGCCCTGCACCAGTTGCTGCGTCCCGCGCTCGACCGGCTCGACCAGTTGCCCGGGCCGCAGGCCGACGCGCTGCGAACGGCGTTCGGACTGGCCGCGCCCACCGGCCACGACCGCTTCCTGACCGGCCTCGCCGTCCTGACACTGCTGTCGGAGTACGCGGGCGAGGATCCGGTGCTCTGTCTCGTCGACGACGCACAGTGGGTGGACCAGGCGTCCTTGGACGCTCTGACGTTCGCCGCCCGCCGACTGGACGCCGAGGGCGTCGTGATGCTGCTCGCCATGCGCGAGCCCCGCCCGCTCGGCCTGCCGGAACTGCGGCTCGAAGCCCTGGATCAGGAGGCCGTGACCGCGCTGCTCGCCGAACACGCGGGGGCGAACCTGCCCCCGCACGTCCGGGACCGGGTCGCGGCCCAGGCCTGCGGCAACCCGCTGGCCCTCATCGAACTGCCCCGGGCACTGAGCGAGGACCAGCGCACCGGGCTGCTCGGCCCGCTGCCGGCCACGCCCGGAGACCCCACGCCGTCCAGCCGGGTGCGGGCCGCCTTCGGCACACGGATCGACCTGCTGCCCGAGGAGACCCGCTCCGTGCTGCTCGTCGCCGCCGCCGACGACACGGGCGAACTGGCCGTCGTACTGGGCGCGACCCACGCCCCGGTGGCCGTGCTCGAACCCGCCGAGACCGCCGGCCTGATACGTCTCGACGGGACATCACTGGTCTTCCGTCATCCGCTGGTGCGCGCGGCCGCCTACCGCAGTGCCACCCTGGCCCGCCGGATCTCCGCCCACCGGGCCCTGGCGGACACGCTGGTGGGTGCGGCACACGCCGACCGCCGCGCCTGGCACCTCGCGGCAGCCGCCACCGGCCCGGACGAGACGGTGGCCCGGGAACTCGACCGTGCCGCCGAACGCGCCAGCGGCCGGCAGGGCATGGCGAGCGCGTCGGCCGCCCACGAACGCGCGGCCCAGCTGAGCCCCGGCCTCGCGGACCGCCGACGCCGCCTTGCCGCCGCCGCACAGGCGGCCGCCGATGCCGGCCAGTTCCAGCGCGTCGCCGCACTCCTGCGGCGCGGCGACACCTCCGGCGCGTGGGGCTCCGTTCCGGGCCGGGACGATCCTGCGACTGCCGAACTGGCCCGGGTACGGGCCGCGCTCGAACTCAACGCCGGATCCGCCGTCCGCGCGGTCGAAGTCCTGCTCGCGGTGGACGGCGCCGGATCCGCCGTCCTCACCGAGGCCTTCCACGCCGCCCAGTCCGCGGGCGAACCGGACCTGATCGAGCGCGTCCGCGCCCGGGTACGGGCCACCTTCCCGGCAGCCTCCGGCACCCTTGCCGCCCTGGCCGACCTCTACGGCGGCGAACCCGTTGCGGCGAGTGCGTCGGACGGGGCGGCGCGCGACCGCGGGGTGCTGTTCAGCGAACGGTTCCTGGCCGCGCACGCGGCGCACGTGCTCGCCGACCACGGGACCGCCCGTGAACTCGCCGACCTCCTGCTCGCCCACTGCCGCTCCCACGGTCTGCTCGGCTGGCAGGCGACCTGCCTCCACCTGCTCGCCGAGACCCACCTCGCGCTCGGCGCACTCGAACCGGCGGCCCGCACGGCCGCCGAGGGGCTGCGCATCGCCCGGTACGCGGGGCTGGACCACCGTGCCTGTTACCTGCGCACCACGCTCGCCGCCTGCGCGGCACTGGAGGGGGACGAGGCCCGCTGCCGCGAACTGGCCGAAGCCGCACTCGCCCATGCCGGAAGGCACGATCTCGGCACCGCCGCCGCCCACGCCCACCGGGCCCTCGCCCTGGCCCACCTCGGTGCGGGCGACCCGGCACCGGCCCTCGTCCACCTCGATCGGGCCGACCGCCACCCGGCGGGGCCGCCGGTGCTGATCGCCTTCCTGCTGCCCGACCTCGTCGAGGCCGCGGCCCGCACCGGCACGACACGCGCCGGGGCCACGGAGCGCGTCGAGCGGTGGGCCGACCGGTCCGGCCGGCCGGCCGCCCTCGCCCTGGCGGCCCGCTGCCGCGCCCTCGGCGCCGAGGACGCGGAGGCCGAAGACCTGTTCACCACGGCCGTCGCCCACGGCGAGCGTGCGGGCGGCGGCCTGGAGCTCGCCCGGACCCGGCTGCTGTACGGCGAGTGGCTCCGCCGCCGCCGTCGCCGGTCCGACGCGCGGCGCGTCCTGCGGGAGGCCCTGGAATCCTTCGAGAAGACCGGGGCCCGGCCCTGGGCGGAACGAGCCCGCGCCGAGCTCCGCGGCACCGGCGAGGTGATCGACTCCACCAGCGCCACCGGCACCCCGCTCGGCCGGCTCACCCCGCAGGAACGAGAGGTGGTCCGCCTGGCCGCCGCCGGTCACAGCAACCGGGAGATCGCCGCCCAGCTCTTCCTCAGCCCCCGCACCGTCGGGCACCACCTCTACCGCGCCTTCCCCAAACTGGGTGTCACCTCCCGTGACCAGCTCACGGAAGTCCCGGGGTCCCCTTGATCCGGCCACCGGCCGACGGCACGGGCGCTCGTCCTCGGAGGTCGCCCTGCACCAGGGCGTGCAGGTGCTGGTCGTGCCATCCGTCCGCATGCAGCAGCGCGCTGCGCATGGTGCCCTCCAGGACGTACCCGGCCTTCCCCGCCACCCGGCAGGAGGCGGGATTGGCCACGGAGTGGCAGAGCGTCAGCCGGTGCAGGCCGAGGTCCTCCAGGGCCCACCGGCTGAGGCGGCGGGTGGCCTCGACGGCGGCGCCACGGCCGCGGGCTGCGGGCAGCAGCCAGTAGACGATCTCGGCACTGCCCTCCTCCAGGTCGAGGTGGCCCCAGCCGATCAGGCCGAGTGCCTCGCCGCCGTCCTCTCGGGCGACGGCCCAGACGGCGGCCTGCTCGGCCCGCCAACGCTCGTGCATGCGCTCGATCCGGCGGCGGGCTGCGTCCGCCGACGGCACGTCCAGCCGGTTCCACTGCCGGATGCCCGGGTCCAGGCCGGCCGCCGCCAGGGCGTCTGCGTCGTCGAGCCGCCACGGACGCAACTCCAGGCCGCCGGGGAGGCCGAGCACGGGCTGCTCCATCGCGGCCATCCGGCCGGGGGCGACAACGGAGGGTACGGGTTCGCTGTTGATCACCGCCGCATCGTGCACGCATCGTCCGGGACGTCACAAGTGGTTTCCGGCGCAGGAGAGGCCGAAGCCGAACGCGTCTGCGTGATCCTCGGTGCCACGCGTTCGCTGGTCCACGAGGCGTCGGCGGCGTACTCCCACTGCTCCAACCGTGCTTCGAGCTCTCCGGACAGCTGCTCACCGAACAGCCGGGCGGAACTCGTGAGGGGCTTCCCGCCCTCGCGCACCAGGACCTCGTGACGCCAGCCACACGCCGACGTGTCCGGACCCCGGCCGGTCAGGCCGGTACCGCCCTGCTGAAGTGGGCGTAGACGACCACGCTTCCCTGGTAGCCGGTGCTCTTGGTGTAGGTGCCGCCGCAAGTGATCAGCCGTAGTTGGGGCCGGTCCGCGTCGCCGTACACCTGGTCGCCGGGCACGGCGTTCTTCGGGTAGACCTCGACGGCGTCGACGGTGAACTCCGCGGTGCTCCGGTCGGCCCGGACGATGTCGATGGTGTCGCTCCGGTGCAGGGCGCCCAGGCCGTAGAAGACGGCCGGGCCCTTGGCCGTGTCCACGTGGCCGTCGATGACCGCGTTTCCGACGGTGCCCGGGGCCGCGCTCTGCCGGTACCAGCCGGCGA
This sequence comes from Kitasatospora sp. NPDC051914, assembly GCF_040680995.1. Lineage (NCBI taxonomy): Bacteria > Bacillati > Actinomycetota > Actinomycetes > Kitasatosporales > Streptomycetaceae > Kitasatospora > Kitasatospora sp. NPDC051914. The sequence goes on along the minus strand of NZ_JBFAXX010000063.1, from coordinate 25,054 downwards.
GGTTCCGGTCGTCCGCCGACGGTGCCGGCAGATTCCCGGCCGCGTCCACTTCGACCTCGGCGACCGGCGCGTCGACGCCGATGCTCGGGATGCGGATGCGGACGGGCTTCGAGAAACCCATCCCGACCGCGGCGGGCACGGTCGCGGCCGGGTCCCGGGACGTGCCGGGCGACGCGCTCGGCCAGGCGTCCGCCGCGGCCGGCCGCGGCGGAGCCGAGGTCCGGGTACCGGCGTGGATCAGCCCGGCCCCGCTGCCGACGACGGCGACCGCCGCGATGAGCGCGACGTGCGTCCCGAGCCGCCCGCGCCCCGTCCGACCGGCCGACGGCGCTCCACCGGGCAGCGCACGCCGGCCGGACCGTTGCCGGATCCTTCGCGTCACGCCCTGCTGCCGGCCGAACGGCGGCGCAGCACGACGGCGCCGCCCACCAGTCCGACCGCGACCAGAGCGCCACCGGCCGCGGTGGCGGCGGTGTTCACCCCGGTCACCGAACCGCCGGTGCCGGCCAGCGAGGACTTCGGCACGAAGGCGGTGGTGGTGGGAACCTGGTCCGCGGGGCAGCTGACCACCGCGTGGGCCCCCTGGAAACTCACCTTCACCGACTTGTCCGCCAGGGTCTCGAACTGGGCGCCGGCCGGCGTGGTGAACTTCGTGCCGGGGCCGTCGGTGCTGAGGATCTTGCCGCCCTCGGTGATGGCCACCACGACCCTGCCGACGCCTTCGCAGGCGACGATGTCCCCGCTCTTGACCACGAGACTGCCGCCCTCGGTGCGACCCGTGAAGGGGGAGGACGAGCCGTCGGCGTACGCGGGGCCGGCGAGCGTGGCCGTCGCGACGAGTATCCCGGTCGCGACTGCCGCGGCCGCGCAGGCCGCCCTGCTGATCCGAGCTGACATTGGTGCTCCTCGTACATCGCGGGACCGGCGGTATCTCCGCGGTCCGGTGCACGACGATCCCCAAACTAATCCTTTTATATGACCGCCAAACGGGCGCTCCTGAGAATGCACCAGGTCAGCGGGTCGACCGGTCACTCGATCTGCTCAACCCTCGGCCCCGTCGGCCCAGTCGGTTCGGCACACCGCCCGACCGACGGGTGGGTACACGAAACGAGTACCGGTTGGCACGCGGTTCCTCCCTCCGGCGCCGCCGGGGAGCGGGCGGCCCGGTCCGACGACGTCACCGACGGGGATCACGTCCCGACGGTCCCGGCGGTGCGGTCCCGCCCGTCGCCCTTCGGCCCGTCAGCCCTTCAACACCCCGAGCGGGACCAGCCGGGCGACGATGCGGCTGAGCCCGTTGCGCTCACTGGCGGTGACGACGGCGTCGACGTCCTTGTAGGCCTCCGGCGCCTCCTCCGTCGCGCTGCGCCACGAGGTCGGGCGGGCCGACACGCCGGCCGCGACCAGTTCGGCGCGCAGGTGGCGGATCTCGATCTCGCGCTGGGCGCGGTGACGGCTCCAGACCCGGCCCGCACCGTGGCAGGAGGAGTCGAACGCCTCGTTCCCCGGCACCCCCGCCAGGACGTAGGACGCCGTGCCCATGGTGCCGGGGACGAAGACCGGCTGCCCCGCCCCGGCGAGGTCGGCCGGCAGCTCCGGGTGGCCCGGCGGCAGAGCCCGGGTGGCGCCCTTGCGGTGGACGCAGAGCAGTCGGCGCTCTCCGTCCACCTCCTGGCGTTCCAGCTTGGCCAGGTTGTGCGACACGTCGTAGAGCAGGTCCAGCCCGTAGCCGGTGTGCTCCCGGAACACCGCACGGGCGGCCTCGGCCAGCAGGTGGCGGTTGGCGCGGGCGTAGTTGGCCGCGGCGGCCATCGCCCCCAGGTAGTCCCGGGCCTCCGGGGAGTCCACCGGGGCGCACGCCAGCTGCCGGTCGGGGACGGAGATCCCCCGGCGGTGCATCACGGTCTCCATCCGCCGGACGTGGTCGGTGCAGATCTGGTGGCCCAGGCCGCGCGAGCCGCAGTGGATCATCACGCAGACCTGACCGGTGCGCAGACCGAAGGCCCGGGCGCATGCTTCGTCGTGAACCCGGTCGACGGCCTGGACCTCCAGGAAGTGGTTGGCCGAGCCAAGGCTCCCGACCTGGCCCGCCCCGCGCTCCAGCGCGCGGTCGCCGACGTGCGTCACGTCCGCGTCGTCCACCGCCCCGCCGTCCTCGCAGCGGTCGAGGTCGCGCGGCACCCCGTGCCCCGTGTCCACCAGGTAGCGGGCGCCGCCGCGCAGCAGGTCGGCCAGTTGCCGACGCCCGGCGGGCCGCCACAGGCAGCCCCGCCCCAGGCCGCGCGGGATCAACGGGTCCAGCCGGTCCATCAGCGCCGGCAGCACCTCGCGCACCGTGTCCCGGTCGAGCTCGCTGGTGAGCAGCCGGACCCCGCAGGAGATGTCGAATCCGACCCCGCCCGGCGACACCACGCCGCCGGCCGCGACCTCCGTGGCCGCCACCCCGCCGATCGGGAAGCCGTAGCCCCAGTGGATGTCGGGCATCGCGTACGAGGCCCGGACGATACCCGGCAGCGAGGCGACGTTCGCGACCTGTTCGAGTGCGCGGTCGCCCTCGTCGAGCGGCAGCAGCCCGTACGGGGCGAAGATCACCCCTGGCACCCTCATCACGCCGCTGCGCTCGATCCGGTAACGCCAGGGGGTCTCCTCCACCAGTCGGACGTCCATGTCAGCCGATGCCTCCTCGGCCCCGTCACGCTCGTGTGCCGTGGTGGTGCCCGTCCGCCGCGATGCCCGGGCCGCGCACCGGTCAGACGTCCAGCGTCACGTGGCACCGCCAGCCCCCCGCCGCTTCTCTCGTCATCCGCAGACCGTGCAGGGACACCGCCTTCGGCACCGCGCCGACCTGCTCGACCAGGGCGCTGTCCACCACGGCCAGTCGCATCCGCACGCCCGCCCCCGTACGTCGGACCGACACCCGGGCCGGCAGTTCCCCGGCCGTCTCCGCCCGGAAGATCACCTCCTCCAGCGCCGAGACCAGCAGTCGCTCGTCGGTGTCGTCGGCCAGCTCGTACTCCCGCTCGGTGCGCACCGCCCCCGGCGGGATCTCCGCGAAGCCCCCGACCGCCCCGCGCACCGCCTCCGCGACGCACTCCTCCCGCTCCGGGGCCCATGCCTCGACGGCCAGATCCCCGGTGTGCGGCACGGTCCGGTGACCGGTGCCGCCGGGCGCTGCGCCCGGTGCTCCACTCACACCACCAGTCTTCCCCCCGGAACGGGCCCGGCGGTAGCCCGGGGAGCCGGAACGTGCCGCACGGCCGGGCCGGGGCTAGGGTCGGCCCATGCGGCACCGCACCACGACGACCGTCAGCGCGGCCCTGATCGACATCGACGGGGTGCTCACGGTGTCCTGGAAGCCGATTCCCGGGGCCGTCGAGGCGCTGGAACGGCTCCGAGAGATGGGCCTGCCCTTCCTGCTCCTCACCAACACGACCTCGCGCACCAGGGCGTCGATCGCGACGACCCTCGCCGGTGCGGGCTTCCCGGTCTCGGCCGAGTCCGTCCTCACCGCCCCCAGCGCCACCGCGGCCTTCCTGGCGGAGCATCATCCCGGTGCCCGCTGCCTGCTGCTCAACAGCGGTGACGTCCGACAGGACCTGACGGGGGTGGCCCTGGCCGAGGACGACGAAGCCACGGAGGGGGAGGACGTGGACGTCGTCCTGGTCGGCGGCGCCGGACCCGAATTCGACTACCGGGCCCTCAACCGGGCGTTCGGCCACCTCCAGCGGGGCGCCCGCCTCGTCGCCATGCACCGCAACCTGTACTGGCGCACCGACCGTGGCCTGCAGCTCGACGGCGGCGCCTTCCTGGCCGGCCTGGAGCAGGCCTCGGGTCAGCGGGCCGAGGTGGTCGGCAAACCCGCTCCCGCGTTCTTCGCCGGGGCGCTGACCCTGCTGGGGGCCGAGGCGGACCGGACGCTGATGGTGGGCGACGACATCGAGTCCGACGTGCTCGCCGCCCAGCGCTGCGGCATCAGCGGCGTCCTCGTGAAGACCGGGAAGTTCCAGGACCGCGCACTCCGCGACACCGACGGAACCCCCGACCACGTCCTCGATTCCGTCGCCGATCTGCCGGTCCTGGTGGCACAGTTGGCCTAGCGTTGAAGCGTGGACGCCGACGTCGTGACGCTGTTCCTCTGCGGGGACGTGATGCTCGGGCGCGGGGTCGACCAGATCCTGCCGCACCCGGGTGCTCCGATGCTGCGGGAGCCGTACGTGCGGGATGCGCGGGACTACGTCGGGTCGGCGGAGGCCGTGAACGGCCCGATCCCCTTCCCGGTCGACTTCTCGTGGCCCTGGGGCGAGGCCCTGGCGCTGCTCGACCGGGCCGCGCCCGACGTCCGGGTGCTGAATCTGGAGACGAGTGTCACCCGGAGCGACGACTTCGCGCCGGGCAAGGACGTGCACTACCGGATGAATCCGGCGAACCTTCCCTGTCTGGCCGCGGCCCGGCCCGACGTCTGCGTACTGGCCAACAACCACGTGCTGGACTTCGGTGTACCCGGCCTCCGGGAGACGCTGGCCGCGCTGGCAGGCGCGCGGTTGCGGACGGTGGGAGCGGGACGGGATGCGGGCGAGGCCCGACGGCCCGCGATCGTCGAGGCCGACGGCGGCCGCCGCGTGCTGGTCTTCGCCTTCGGAACCGCGTCCAGCGGGATTCCGTCGACCTGGGCCGCGTCCGAGCGGCAGGCCGGCGTCCACGTCGTGTCCGAGGCGTCGAGCGCCGACGCGGCCGAGGTCGTCGACCGGGTGCAGCGGGCCAAGCGGCCGGGCGACATCGTGGTCGCCTCGGTCCACTGGGGTTCCAACTGGGGCTACCACGTCCCACGGGAACAGGTGCGCTTCGCACACGCGCTGATCGACGGCGGCGTCGACGTGGTGCACGGGCACTCCTCGCACCATCCCCGTCCCATCGAGCTCTACCGCGGACGGCTGATCCTCTACGGGTGCGGCGACTTCATCGACGATTACGAGGGCATCGCCGGCTACGAGCAGTACCGGGACGACCTGCGGCTGCTGTACTTCGTCTCGGTGGAGCCCGACAGCGGGGAGCTGGTCGGTGTGCACATGGCACCCGCACAGGCTCGCCGGATGCGGCTGGAGCACGCCTCCTCCGAGGACTCGCAGCACCTGCGCGAGACGCTCGACCGGGTCAGCCGCGGCTTCGGCGTACGTGTGGGTCCCGGGCCGGACGGCATGCTGGCGCTCCTGGCCGCGAAGGGGAAGCAGGCGTGACCGGAGGCCTTCCCGAGGTCTTCCCGTTCCCGTGCCTCCCGCGAGCGGGTCCACGCCCCGGTCCCCCACCCCCGCACGTACCGGGAGCGGGTGGCTCGGCCGCCCTCCCCGGTGGGAGGCTGGCCGGTGGGGGCCGAGCGCCGACGACCGATCCGAGCACGTGATGCCCACGAGGATTCTGCTGGAGGGACGCCCCGGCAGCGGGAAGACGACCGCGATCCGCCGGCTGGCGGCGCTGCTGCGCACCCGGGAGGCCGTCGGCTTCACCACGGAGGAGATCCGCGAGGGCGGCGCCCGGGTCGGATTCGCGTTGGAGACGCTGATGGGCCGGAGAGGTGTGCTCGCCCGGGTCGGGTGGCCGGGGCCTCCGCGGGTCGGGCGGTACGGCGTCGACATCGGAGTGATGGAACGGCTCGCGCTGCCCTCGCTCGCGGCGCCCCTGGGACCCGGCACGCTCGTGCTCATCGACGAGCTCGGACGGATGGAACTGGCGTACTCCCCGTTCCGGAACGCCGTCCGGGCCGTGTTCGCGGCCGACGTGGACGTGGTCGCCACCGTGCACGCGCAGCACGACCCCTTCACCGACGCCCTCAAGCGCCGTACCGACGTCGAGCTGATCCAGCTGACCCGGGCGAACCGGGACGTCCTCCCGGAACGGCTGGCAGCGCGGCTGGAGGGGCGGTGAGCGGCGCGGTGCCCCACCGGGGCCGGGCGGGCGCCGCGATCGTCCGACGACGCGACGACCGGCGGGCCGGGCTCCTGACCGCCTCTGACCGGTGGGCCGAGCGCGCCGACCGGTGCACCGACCGGACCGGCCGGAGTCCGTGCGGTGCGCAGCGACGACGCGGCAGGCCGACAGGGCGTCAGGTCGCTTAGCCCGCACGTGTGCACTCCGGTCGGCCGGGGCCGGGGTTCTTCGCGTGCGGAGCGGCTTCCGTGTGCAATGACGGGTGCTGTCGGACGCCGTGCCGCGGGCACGCGCGCCGCCCCGTCTCCCCGGTCCACTGGAGCCCGCCCATGCGTTCACGCACGCTCGTCTCGATGTCCGTGGCGGCCGCGCTACCGCTGACACTCCTCGCCGCCACCGGCGAGGCCGTGGCCGCCGCGCCCGCCCGTCCGGTGCCCCGCCAGACCCTGCCCGCGGACTGTCCCGACCTCCTCCCGCCCGACGACCCCGCCGTCCACTACTGCGGCCGCCCCGAACTCGGCCCGGCCGTCCTGCCCACGGCGGGACCGGTGGGGGCGCTGTTGAAGGGCTACCGCCGTCTCGGCGGTCTGCAGCCGACCCAGTTCCTCGACTGGTACCGCAGCGGCGACCAGTGGAAGTACCCCGGCAACCGGGGCTTCGCGGAGCTGAACGGCATCCTCGACATGCGCCAGCAGGTGATGCTGCCCGGCGGGCTCCTGGACCGCTTCGGAGCCGACACCGGCAGGTACCTCGCGGACGGCGGGACGCCCTACGCCAAGCGCGCCCTGCCGCCGGACTCGCTCAACGGCCCCGGGTACTCCTACCACTGCTACGTGGTGAACCGCGACTTCCGCGTCCAGGCGGGCCACATCGCAGCCGCCTTCGCCCAGCCCGGCTTCGGCTACCAGGAGTGGCTCGACCCCGCCCTCAAGCCGTCCGACTTCGCCGACTCCGAGGCCTTCAACGTCGCCAACCTCGTCAAGCACGAGTACCTCCAGGACGCTGCACCCGAGCGGTGCGCGGCCGCCGCCGGCAACCGTTCCTGACGGACCGTCGGCCGACGTCCCGCCAGGACCCCTGCGCGCCCCCGAGGACGGCTCCCGGCTCTCCCGTAGGGAGGGACGGCGCAAAAGACCCGACGCCGTGCCCATTACCCGCCCGACGGCGATGCCCAATCATGACGGGAGAGTCCATCACGGGCAGGCCGGGAGGGGACCGGGCATGAGGGTAGACGAACTGGTGCCGTTGTGGGCCGGGCGCAGCACGGGCCTCCCGGTCTTCTGCCTGCCCCACGCGGGCGGCGGCGCGTGGGCCTACCGCGGCATCGCCCGGGGCGCTCCCCCCGGGATCAGCCTGCAGCCGGTCCAGCTTTCCGGCCGGGAGACCCTCGCCCGGCTGCCGCTCTGCGACGACGTGCCGCACCTGGTGGACCTGCTGGGGACGGCGCTGCGGCCGCTGCTGGACGAGCCGTACGCGCTCGCCGGGCACGGCATGGGCGCGCTGCTCGCCGCGGAGCTGACCGCCTGGCTGGAACGCCACCGGGCCCCGGCACCCCGGTTGCTGGTCGTCTCCTCCTGCGGGGGCGACCTGCGGCCGGACGCCATGCCGACCGGCGACCTCGGCGACGCCCGCCTGCTCACGGAACTCGCCGGGCTCGGCCGGACGGCACCCGGGGTGCCCCGGGACCCGGAGGCCAGGGCGCACCTGCTGGAGGTCCTCCGCAACGACCTGCGGCTGGTGCGCCGGTACCGCTCGGGCTACGACCGGCTGGCCGTCCCGGTCCTGGCGCTCGGTGGCGACCGCGACCCCGCGGTGAGCGGTGCCGCGCTGGCCGAATGGCGCCACCGCACCAGCGGCGACTGCCGCGTCGAGCTCCTGCCGGGCGGCCACTTCGTCCTCCACGAGCAGGCCGCGGCCGCCGGCGCTGCCCGCGGACGAGCTGGCCGCGGTGGCCGACCTGACCGCGCGGGCGCTGCGGGCGCTCGGCGTGGACTTCGGCGTCACGCACACGGAGGTGAAGCTCACCGCGGAGGGGCCGCGGATCATCGAGGTCAACGGCAGGCTCGGCGGGCTGGTCAACGAGATCAGCCGGCGGGCGGCGGGGGTGGACCTGATCCGCCTGGCCGGCCTGCGGGCGACGGGCAAGGACGACTGGGCCGAACCGGAGCCGATGGACCGGGTCCACTTCCAGTACTGGGGGGCCGGGCCGGTCGAACGGTGCCAGTTGACCGCCGTGCGGGGCGGCCGGGAGGCCCGCGCGGTGCCGGGGATCACGGCCTACCGTCCGATCGTCCGGCCCGGGCAGTGGCTGTTCGACGGCGGGATGACCTGTCAGCTGGACATGGTGTGCGGGGAGGCGGCGGACCACGGGGAGATGTTCGCGGTGCTCGACGAGGCACTGGGGAGGATCGGCTACGACTTCCGGTTCGAGGACGGGCGCACCGTCCGGCTCGCTCCGCCGCGGCCGTGGAGCACGGCCGGCGGCACGGTATCGCAGCAGGTCTGACGGCCTCCGCCGCGGCCGCTATCGCGGTGGTGGCGGAGGCGACAGCGCACCGATGCGGTGGCAATGGGCGGCCTTCCTAGCGTGAGGGTCATCAGGAAGCGCCGAGCAGGGCGCGGCCGCCGCGGGCTCAGCCCCGCCGACATATGGGAGACGGCGATGACCAAGCCCATGTTCGTACGTGCGTGCGCATGCCTGCTGGCCGCCGTGGCCCTCACCGCGGTCGCCGGCTCCCTGGAGTCGCAGGCCGGCCCCGCCCGCACCGTGCACGTCGTGGCCGACAACCCGTGGGGCCCGGGCCCGCAGTCCTGAACCCGCCGGGCCACGTCGCCACCGTCCACCCCGCACCGGATCCCCCGTCACCGGCGTTGAAGAACCCCCGAGGTCAGACGGGCGGCATCAGATCGCTCTCGCTGACGGTGTACGTCAGCAGGGGGTAGGTGAAGTCCGTTTCATTGTTCTCACGGCGCCGCAGACGGTAGAACTCGGCGCTCTGCTCGTCGTCGGCCGGCACGAGACGCGCACCCTGCGGGAGGTGTGCTTGTCCGTCGCGAAATTGGACGAAGGTCTTCGACGTCCGGAACGTCACACCCAGCCACTGGTTGTCCGCCGTCGGGACGGTCGCGTCCATGACGATCTTGTGCCTGAGCCGCCGGTTCGAGTCGACGGAGAACGCGACGACACTGTTGTGGGCGAGGGGGATCTCGAACCTCTCAACACCCGGCTCCTTTGATTCGAAGATCAGCTTCCTCCGCGGGCCCGCTTCGGGGTGCCGGTAGCAGGAGAAGACGGCGATGAACGAACCGTCGGCCAGATCGAGGGCTTGGTCGCAATGGCTGCCCATGGTTCTGTAGGCGTTCGTGTAGCTCTCGACGAGGGCGTTGTTGAAGCCGACCGACAAGGCCGCACGGTCCTGGATCTGCCGCGCGAGCCGTTCGTGCACCGCCCGGAAGCGCTGCGCCGGGCTGCCGTACCGGGTGGTGGTGCGCACGAGAGGTACGCCGTCCGCCGCGTCGACCTTGGTGAGCACTGCGCCTTGCCGGCCCTTTCCCACGCCCTCCCAGCGGACCGACGCGGACAGCTCCGCGAAGATGTTCTCCTCGGCCGGCAGAGCGCACGAGACGATCTCGTCCGAGATCCTAGATCCGAGGGGCAACGTAGTCTCCCGTGTTCATGCTGAAGAGGATTTCGTCGCCGTAGTCGATGAAGGACGAGGTCCTGTTCTCCTCGGCGTACAGCCTGCGCAGCTCGTCCATTCCCTCCGGCGTGGGTGGCCCCAGCCTCACCAGACCCCCGGCCGCTTTGAGGAACGTGTGGCCGTCCTTGTGAACGGCTTCGGCGCTCGAACAGCGCACCACGTACCCGAGGCGGGTCGGGAGCAGCTCGGCGTCCAACGTCGAGGGCCGGATCTCGTGCGTGTACAGGCGGTTGGTGGACAGCGGCATGAAGAACACGGAGCCGGGGTGGAGGGTCAGGGTGAACTCCGGGGGCAGCGCGACCCCGTCGCGTCCTCCGGTCGGCTCCTTGAGGCGGAAGTGGAGTCTGGTCAGCCCGCTGGCATCCTTCACGCCGTGGTCGAAGGCGTCGTCGGCCATGGGCTGCAGCCCGTCGAGCCGGTCGTAGAAGGTGCAGAAGGCCATGATGCCGTTGACGGGCATGTCCTTGGTCTTGTCGGCATGGGCCGAGATCCTGGCCTTGGACTGCTTGCGCCCGGCCGTGGCAGGGGTGTTGTGGTAGATCTGGGCGAGGACGTGATTGAGCGGCGCCTGGTTCCGGAAGACGGTGGCGGCCTCGCGGTTCAGAGCCTCGACGATGCGCGTGTCGGTCGGGTGGAAGCCCTCGGTCGGCCCCGAGAGATTCGTGGAGCACCGGAGCAGCCGGAAATGCAGTTCGTCACCGTTTCGCGTGACGGGTGTCAGATAGATTCCGCTGCGATGGGCCGTGCCCGGCTTGGTGGACTCCGTCAGGGACTGGAACTCGTGCTCCGCACGGATCCGTCCGAAGTGGTCGGCGCCGGGGTCGAAGAAGCGGCGGTAGTACACGCCGGCGCCGTGCACACGGGTGGGAACCCGGCCGAGGCCGACGAGGGTCCACGGTTCGTCGACGTCCCCGTGGTAACCGTGCGACAGCTCCCTGATGACGAACACCCGTTCCGCCGCACGCAGTCGGCGGCCGCTGATGCCGGACACATCGCCGCACAGGTAGACGGTCTTCCGCGCGAGGTCGGGCGAACCGGACGCAAGGTCCTCCGGCGTGACGGTGGCCCCGAAGAAGTCCCTCAGCACGTCGTTGTCCTGCAACGTCGAAGGTGCAACCAGGATGGTGCTTCCGTCCTCGATGCAGGCTTCTGTCGGCTCTGTCGTGTCATCCATGGTGCGGCCCTTGGTCGTCCGACGGCTGGTCGAAGCCATTGTGCGGGAAACCTCGGACGGTGAAGCAGCCCAGGGCCTGGTTCGCCGCCGACCTGGTGGAGTACCTCCGGCCGTACCTGGACCGGCCCTTCACGTTCCTCGGCCACTGCGCCGGCGCCCTGCCGGCGTTCGAGACCGCCTGCCGCCTCGCCGGGACCGGGCTCCCCGCGCCCTCGCAGCTCTACGTCTCGGCCCAGGCGGCCCCGCACGACTGCCCGCACGACCGATACCTCGACCTGGACGAGGAGGAACTCAGGGCCGAGATGTGCAACCTGGTGACCCTGCGCGGCGGCACCCCCCCATCCCGTCCTGATCGACCTCGCCCTCGAGGTGCTGCACGAGGACCTGGACGTCAACCGGGTCTACCGGCACCCCGAACCGGTGCGCCTGCCGGGCCCCGTCACGGTGCTGGAGTGGACCGACGACACCGAGATCAGCCTCGAGCAGATGGCCGGACGGCGGCACTGCTCGGAGGCGGTGGAGTACACCGCCCTCCCCGGCGGACACTTCGAGTTCCTGTCCGCGCCGCCCCTGCTGCTGAAGACCCTCTCGTTCCGCTGAGCGGCGGGCGGGCGGCGGTCAGCGGCGGGCGGTGCGGCGGGCCGGCGGCGCGATGCGGACCCGCGTCGTCTCGGGCGCGTTCTCGATGTCGTCGAGCTGCGCGACGATCGTGCTGCGCAGGTCGTCGTAGTCCTCGAAGGAGTGGTCGTTGAACAGGGTGTAGCCCGTCCACATCAGGTTGGCGCAGACCCGCGCCGGCACCCGGCCCGTCCGTGCGCCCATGCCGACCAGGGCCACCGAACCGATGCTGCCCGGCACCTCCCGGTTCTGCCGGTGGATCGCCTGGAACGCGGCCGCGCAGGCCAGCGCCACGTTCAGGGTGGCGCTCACGTTCTGCGAGGACTGCTCCATCGTCGGCGCCGAGATCAGGAACTTCGGCTCGACCGCACCGGACGGCACGCACACCGCGCTCCCCACCGGGAGACTCCCGGCGAACCGGCTGCGGATCGCCCGCTGCACCCGCAGCTGGATGCCGGCCCCGAGGTGACGCTTGATCACCGCGTCGACGCCGCCGTCCATCTTCCCGCGGGAGTTGGTGGGGCTGACCCAGGCGTCGACCTTCTCGTCGAGGATCGAGCCCTGCCGGATCTCGATCCCGGGGGTGTCGGCGAAGGCCGCCCGCCACGCCTCCACCACCGTCGCGTTGGTGTCGGTCAGTACCACCCGCAGCGGCTGCTGCACACGGTCGACGGTCATGGTCCACTCCGATCGGGAAAGGGGTTCCGCTACTGATCAGGACGCTAACGTGCCCCGCTGACAACCGGGTTGCCGCTCGGGGTCGCCGCTCCGTGCTGCCGCTCCGTCCGTCCGGCCCCGACGGCCCGCCGGCGCACCCGGCTGTCACACCCGGCCGATAGGAAATGTGTCCATGAGCGACGACATCACCCCGGACAGCCCTGCCGCGCCGGCCACCCCTGCCGTGCCCGCCACGCCCGACCCGAACGACCCGCTGGCCCTCGCGGAGCTGTTCCGGGGCGGCGGCGAGCCCTGGCTCCCGCTGCTGAAGCCGCTCATCGAGGCGCAGCCGGGCGCGGCCGCGTTCATCGGTCCGGGCCGCGCCCCGGAGGTCGTCCCCGTCCGCGAACTGACCTTCCAGGCGCTCAAGCCGCACGCGCCGCACAAGTGGAAGGTCGTCGTCTTCGGCCAGAACCCGTACCCGCGGCCGGAGAGCGCCACCGGCATCGCGATGTTCGACAACACCTTCCACAACTGGCAGGACAGTCAGTTCGGCAGGGTGGTCAGCATCCGCTGCATCATCAAGGCGGCGGCGATGTGGAAGTACGGCATCGTCAAGAAGACGCCGATCGCCGACGTGCGGGCGCTGCTGAAGAAGCAGGACGCCGTGCAGCCGCCGGAGTGGTTCCAGGCCATGCTCACCCAGGGCGTGCTGCTGCTGAACGCGGCACTCACCGCGGACAGCGACGGGGCGAGCGGCACGGACCGGCACACCGCGTTCTGGCGGCCGGTCGCCGAGCGGATCGTCGAGGAGATCCTCCGGGCCAAGCAGGACGCCGACGAGGAGGACCGCGGTGTGGTCTTCGCGTGGTGGGGGGCGCACGCGCGCAGCCTGAAGAAGGTCGTCCTGGAGCTCCAGAAGAAGTACCCGGGGGTGGACGTCCGGCACATCGACCACGCCAACCCGGCGGCGCAGGGCGACATCTTCTGCGACGGCGACCACTTCGCCATGGTGAACGCGGCGCTCGCCTCGCTGGGCGCCGACGTGGTCGACTGGCTGCCGAGCAAGGGCTGGAACACGCTCGCGGCGGACGCCGGCGGGGCGGACGGCGGGGTCGCCGACCGGATGGGCGCGTTCATCGCGTCCACCATGGAGCTGCACCAGCTGTACCTGGACCGGCTCTCCAGCGTCAAGGACGAGGGTCTCGAACTCCCGGCGATCACCGGCGTGTTCGACACCCCGCTGATGGACTTCCGGGACGCCGCCGCCCCGGTCGCCGAGGTGCTGTCCGGGCTCGGCCGGCACATCGACCGCAGTTACGAGTTCGGCAAGCGGCGGGCGGACGAATCGGCCGGCGGGCTGTCCGCCGATGCGATCGCCGCCCTCTACCTCTACACCTGCGAGTCCGCGTTCTACCGGGAGATCAACGCGGTGCTGCGTTCCCCGGACCGCAGCCGGCTCGTCCCCTACCTCCCGTACCTGCGGCTGCTGTTCTCCGCGGTGTCGGGGCTCCCGGTGCGCACCGAGCCGCTGTGGCGCGGCGTGTCGCTGGACCTGCGCAAGCAGTACCCGCTCGGGCGGACGGTCACCTGGTGGGGCGTGTCCTCCTGCACGTCCGAGCTGGGTGTGGCACGGAACTTCCTCGGCAGCCGCGGCAGGCGGACGCTGTTCGAGGTCGTCCCCAGCCGGGCCGTGGGCATCCGCGACTTCTCCGCGTTCACCGGCGAGGAGGAGTTCATCCTGCTCCCGGGCACGCAGCTCGAGGTGACGGACGTGAAGACCGAGCGCGGCGGCCTGACCACCGTCAGGCTGACGGAGGTCGCGGAGCAGACCGTGGTGTCCTGAGCCCGGCCGGCTGCCGGTGCCCCGCCGGCGCCGGGTCAGGAGGGTCCGGAGGCGAGCGGGCGACCTGCCCCGAGCCGAAGGGCCCGCCGGTGCCGAAAGGAAGGAGCGAGGGAGCGCAGCGACGGAGCGACGACCGCCGGCGCCGGGTCAGGAGGGTCCGGAGGCGAGCGGGCGAGTAGGGTCCGCGGGGGCCGGCCCGGCCAGGACTTCGCGGCCGGTCACGGTGGCCGGAACGATGCGGATCCACAGGTTCCGGTGGCCGCCCGCCCAGGGCTCTGTGGTGGCGAGCGCCGCCAGCTGCTGCTCGGCGCCGGGGTCGTCCACGCGCTCCGCCCTGCCGCCGACCAGGACGCTCCACCCGGTGCTGCGGCGGTCGTCCACGTGGTCGACCTCGAAGGCGACGGCGGTACCGGCCGCGGAGGCCGCGGCCCCGAAGTCCGAGGTGCGGTAGGCGAGCGTGCGGCCGTCGACGGTGTAGTTGACCGGGAGCACCATCGGGTACGGCTCCCCCTGGAGGGCGATCCGGCCGACGCCGTGGGTGCCGAGCCGGTCCCAGCACTCCTGCTCGGTGAGCCTGACCAGGCGCGGGTACGGCGCTGCGGGGGAACGGCCGGGAGGTGCGTCGCCGCGGCCCTCGACGAGGTCGGCGTAGGTCATTCCCAGGACGCGGGCCAGGCGGAACAGCGCGTCCGGGTCGAACTCCTGCCCGAAGTCCAGCAGGTACCCGAGGTAGCGCGGCGACATCCCGGCCCGGGCGGCCGCGTCCTCCTGGGTGAGCCCGAGCTGCCGGCACCGTGCGACGACCCGCCGGGTGATGCCCTCGGGGGCCGAGGTGTCCGGGGACGATGCGGCAGGTGGCGTGCTGTTCTCGTCCATGTCCTGGACCTCCGGGGCGCGGAACGTGTCGACAAGGCCATTGGACATCCCGGGAGGGGAGACCGCCCGGGTGCCGTCACCCGGATGCGGCCCCCCGGGGCGCGGCATAGCGTGGCTGCCCGGGAGCGTCCGGCCGAGGGTGAGGTGGAGCGATGCGCCGTCCCGCGGAGGACTGGCGGCTCACCTTCGAGGGCTTCGACCCCCGTGCGGAGGGGGTGCGCGAGGTGCTCTGCGCGGTGGGGAACGGCTACCTGGTCACCCGTGGCGCCGCCCCCGAGGCCCGCGCCGACGGCGTCCACTACCCGGGCACCTACCTGGCCGGCTGCTACGACCGCGCGGCCTCCGCGATCGGCGGCGGCACGGTCGAGAACGAGGACCTGGTCAACTGCCCCAACTGGCTGCCGCTGACCTTCCGGCCGGTCGGCGGCGAGTGGTTCGCCGGGCCCCCGGCCGAGCAGCGGCTGGAGCTCGACCTCCGCCGGGGCGTCCTCACCCGGCACGCCCTGGTGGTGGACGGGCAGGGCCGCCGGACGAGGCTGCTGCAGCGCCGGATCGCCAGCCAGGCCCAGCCGCACCTGGCCGCCCTGGAGACCGAGCTCCTGCCGGAGAACTGGTCGGGCCCCCTGGAGGTCCGCTCGGAGCTGGACGGCACCGTCACCACCAGCGGCGTCGCCCGCTACCGCGGCCTGACCGTGCAGCACCTGCGGCCGCTGGACCAGGGTGCGGACGAGGACGGGCTGCTGCTGCTCCGGGTCGAGACCGTGAACTCCCGGCGGCTGATCGCCCTCGCCGCCCGCACCCGGGTGCACCGCGCGGGCTCCCCCGTCCCCACCGCCACGGACGTCCGGACCGGCCCGGGCCGGGCGGCGCAGTTCCTCACCGTGGAGGCGGCGGAGGGCGTGCCGCTGACGGTGGAGAAGACCGTGGCCGTGTACACCGACCGCGACCGGGCCGTCGGAGCGCCCCTGGACACCGCGGCGGTGCTCGTCTCGTCCGCGGCCGGCTTCGAGCAGCTGGTCCAGGAGCATGCGCTGCGCTGGGCGGAGCTGTGGCGGCGGTGCCGGATCGACGCGGACTTCGACGGCCTCGGCACGCTGCGCCTCCACCTGTTCCACCTGCTGCAGACCTACTCCGAGCACTCCGTCGACCTGGACGTGGGCATCCCCGCGCGCGGGCTGCACGGCGAGGCGTACCGCGGTCACGTGTTCTGGGACGAGCTCTTCGTGCTGCAGCTGCTCAACCTCCGCTTCCCGGAGCTCGCCAGGTCCGTGCTGCGCTACCGGGCCCGCCGCCTGGACGCGGCCCGCCGCGCCGCCCGCACCGCGGGCCTGCGCGGCGCGATGTACCCGTGGCAGAGCGCGGGCGACGGCCGCGAGGAGTCCCAGCAGCTGCACCTCAACCCGCTCTCCGGCCGCTGGCTGCCCGACCACAGCCACCTCCAGCGACACGTCGGTTCGGCCGTCGCGTACAACGTCTGGCAGTACTACCAGGCCACCGGGGACGTGGACTTCCTCGCCACCACCGGCGCCGAGATGCTGCTGGAGATCGCCAGGTTCTGGTCCTCGGCGGCCGAGCACGACCCGGGTCGCGGCCGGTACTCGATCCGCGGCGTGGTCGGCCCCGACGAGTACCACGACGGCTACCCGGGGGCCGACCGGCCGGGCCTGGACGACAACGCGTACACCAATGTGCTCGCCTCCTGGGTGCTGGCCCGCGGCCTGGACACCGTCGACGCGCTGCCCGAGTACCGGCGCGAGGAGCTGCTGGAGCGCCTCGCCCTCGACCGCGCCGAACTCGACCGCTGGCAGGAGGTCGGCCGGCACCTGCACGTACCGTTCCACGACGGCGTGCTCAGCCAGTTCGAGGGCTACCAGCACCTCGCCGAACTGGACTGGGACCGCTACCGCCGCCACTACCCCGACCTGCGGCGGCTCGACCGCATCCTGGAGGCGGAGGGCGACAGCGTCAACCGCTACAAGGCCTCCAAGCAGGCCGACGCCCTGATGCTCTTCTACCTCTTCTCCGCCCACGAGGTGCGCGACCTGCTGCGCCGCCTCGGCTACCGGGCCGGGGAGGAGCTGCTGCGCCGGACCGTCCGCTACTACCTGCCGCGCACCGTGCACGGCTCCACGCTGAGCGCGGTGGTGCACGCCTGGGTGCTGACGCGTTCGAACCGGCGGGCCTCCTGGCGGTTCTTCCGCGACGCCCTCGCCGCCGACCGCCACGACCTCCTGGGCGGCACCACGGCCGAGGGCATCCACCTCGGCGCGATGGCGGGCACCGTCGACCTGCTGCAGCGCTGCTACACCGGCCTGGAGATCCGCGAGGACGCCCTGTGGCTCGACCCCCGGCTGCCCTCCGCCCTCGGCCGCCTCGAACTGGACCTCCGCTACCGCGGCCACTGGGGGGTGACCGTCGCGGTCGACCGGCACACCGTCGAGGTCGGCCTGCCGGAGAGCCGCCAGCAGCCGATCGAGGTCCGCTTCCGCGGGTCGTCCACCACCGTCCGCCCGGGCGAGCGGCACACCTTCTCGCTCTGACCCGCTGCGACCCGACCCCTGCGACCCGACCCGCTGCCACCGCGCCCGTGCTGCGGCCGGTGTCAGCGCCCGCCGGTGCCCGGCCGGTCGCTGCGGCCGGACCAGCGCGGTTCGACGAGCGCCCAGTCCGCCTCCCACGCACCGGCGGCCCTGCGGTCCAGGGCGCGGCGGCTGCCGTAGGCGTCCGGTACCGGCTGCACCTCCAGCATCGGCCCGGCACGGCGGCCGGGACAGGGCCGCGGGTCCCGGCCCGTGGGCCGAACGGGCCCCTGCCGCACGCCGGCCGGTGGTCAGTCGTGGAGGCGGACGGCGAGGGCGGGCCTGATGCGTGCGGCGCGCCGGGCCGGTCCTGCGGCGGCCAGCAGCGACGCGGCGAGGGTGAGGGCGGCGAGCACCGCGATCTGGGCCCACTCGACGGGGAAGCCGCCGTCGAGGCCGGTGAAGGCGGAGCTCTTCTGGTACATCAGCCAGGTGGTGAGCACGCCGAGCGCGGCGCCGAGCAGGGTGCCCTCCAGTGCGACGAGCCCGCTCTCCCACAGGAACGACCGCTCGACCGTACGGGCGTGGCAGCCCAGGGCGCGCAGGACGCCGATGGTGCGGCGGCGTTCGCGGACGGCGCGCACCATGACCACGCCGAGGCCGGTGATGCCGATCAGCAGGCCGAGGGCCAGGAAGCCCTGCATCAGCCGGAAGAAGGCGGTGTTGGCGGCGAACAGCCGGTGCACGTCGGCGGCGATCGGCGTGGCGACCAGGCTCGCGGAGAGGTGGCTGCCCTGCAGCCGGGCGGCCACCTCCTCGGGCGGGGCGCCCGGGTCGGTGCGGACCAGCGCGGCGGAGGTCTGCGCCTGCGCGCCGAACTGCCCGCGGACGGCCTGGTCTCCCATGACCAGCGGGTACACGGTGGCGCTGCTCCCCGTGCCGGGGTAGAAGGCGAGGCCGCTGGTCAGCACGCCGGCGATGGTCTTCGGCTCGGAGCGGCCGGTGACCGGGTCGGTCAGGGTGAGGGTGTCGCCGGGGGCGTAGAACCGGCCGCTCGGGCCGCCGGTGTGGCCGAAGAAGTTGTCGAGGACGACGTAGTCGGGTCGGGTGGCGAGGGCGGCCCAGACCGCCCGGTCGTCCGGCAGGCCGGGCAGGCGGTCGCGGAAGGCGATGCCGCTCGCCGCGCCGTCGGGGACGCCGACGACGGCGGTCTCCAGCGGCTGCGCGGTGCGGTGGCCCGGGTCGGTGGCCTGTCCGCGGGCACCGAGCAGCGGGGCGACGGCGTCGATCTGCCCCGCGAGCGGGCCGGCGCGCAGCGCTGCGGCGGGGTCGGCGCCCGCGGTCTGCGGGTTGAAGTCCACCCGGAGGGTGTAGCCCGCGGTGGCGTCGGCGGCGGCCCGGTCGATGCTGGCGTTCATGATGCCGCTGATCTCGGTGAGCAGCACCAGGACGAGGACGATCAGGGTGTACATCACCATGGTCGAACCGGTGCGGAACCGCTTGGCCAGCGGGTACGCGGCGGCGAGCCGGACGGCCAGCCCCTGTTGCGAGGGGCGGTCCATCAGGCGCCGCAGCGGCCGCAGCACGGCCTGTTGGTTCTCGCTGACCAGCACCACGGCGGAGAACGCGGCGAGGGTGCCGAGGATGACGTAGACCGCCATGGACGGGGTGTCGAACACGCGGGGCCGGACGACGCTCGCGACCAGTGTCCAGAGCAGGATCAGCCCGGCCGCGATGCTGGTGGCGGCCCGGCGCGGCATCACCCTGGACGCGGCGGGCACCGCGAGGGCGACGGCCAGGGCGGGCAGCAGGTAGGTCTGCTCGGCCTGGCTGCGGGCGAGCGCCGGGACGGCGGCCAGGGCGCAGACCACGGCGAGGGCGGTGGAGACGGCCACCAGCCTGCGGCGCGGGCGGCGGCCCGCTTCGACCGGGAGGTCGCGGACGGCGGCGATGACGTTGAAGCGGCTGATCCGGGCGCTGGTGGCGGCGATCGCGGCCAGCGCGATCACCAGTCCGAGCGCTGCGCCGTTGACCAGGCTGGTCGGGGTGACGGCGAACGCGATGTCGAGGCCGCTGCCGTCCACCGACCAGCTGCGGAAGATCTGTGCGGCGGCCAGCGCGACGCCCAGTCCGACACCGACGCCGAGGGCCACGCCCGGCAGGGTGGCGGCCAGCGCGTAGAGGGCGCCCTCGATGCTGAACGAGCCGACCAGGTGGGAGCGCTTGAGTCCGACCGCGCGGAGCATGCCGAGCTGTGCCTTCCGCTCCTCGGCGAGCATCACGAAGATGTTCACCAGCAGCAGTGCGCCGGCGATGATGCTGAAGCTGCCGATCATCAGGAAGAGCGCACCGAGGGCGGCCCCGGTCGCCTCGGCCTGGGCGAGGACGGTGTGCTTCGGGGTGTCGACGGCGGCGCGGCCGGCGTCGGGGCCGAGCGCGCTGCGGATCCCGTCGGTGACGGGGTCGGTGAGCTTCTCGCCCGTCTCCACGCCGCCGCGGTTGGACACCAGGGTCACCGTGCGGGCCTGTCCGTCCCCGGCGGCGGCCGCGGCGTCCAGCGCGCCGGGCGGCAGGAAGGCGTTGCGGTTGACCCGTCCGCCGAGGCCTGCCCCGGCGAGCCCCTCCTGCGGGACGATCCTGGCCACCGTGAAGTCGGCGGGGTGCCCGTACAGGTACAGCGTGATCGGCCGGCCGACGTCGGCCTTCAGCGACCGGGCGAGCGGTGCGTTGAGGACGACCTGGCCGGGCGGGGGCGCGGGGCCGGTGAGTCCGGAGGGCCCGCCGTCGGCGCCGAACCGTGCGGCCGCGTCGAAGTCCACCTGCCAGGCGAGCACCCGGGGTTCGGCGAGCGGGTCGGGGGCCCGGGTGTTGGCGGCCGCGGCCTGCGCGACCCGGACGGTCAGCACGCCGTCGACGTCCGGGTCGGCGGCCAGGGGTTGCAGCCGGTCGGCGATCGCCCGGCCGGCCGCCGGGTCGGTGCTGACGATCCGTTCGTCCACCGGCCCGAGGGTGCGGTATGCCTCCTGGCGGACCGAGAAGTTCAGGGTGTCCCCGACCACCAGGGCGCCGACGATGATCGCGGTGCCGAGGACGGAGCCGGTGACGACCAGCGCCGCCTCGGTGCGGCGCCGGGCGACCTGGCGCAGCGCCAGGCGCCGGACCACGGGCTTGCGCACGGCGACGAGCAGCAGCACCAGCAGGGCGGTGCCGAGGACGCCGAGCAGCGGGAGGAGGAGGTTCGGATACATGGTCAGCCCGCCGTCTGCAGTTCGGGCTGCCGGGTGTCGGAGACCAGCCGGCCGTCGCGCATCCGGACGAGGCGGGGCAGCCGGGCGCCGATCGCCTCGTCGTGGGTGACCAGCACGATCGTCTGGCCCTCGTCGCGGTTGAGGGTGCGGAGCAGGTCCATCACCTGGTCGGCCATGGTGCTGTCCAGGTTGCCGGTGGGCTCGTCCGCCCAGACCACGGCGGGCCGGGCGACCAGGGCTCGGGCGATGGTGACGCGCTGCTGCTCGCCGCCGGAGAGTTCGCTGGGCCGGTGGGAGACCCTGTGTCCGAGTCCGACGCGCTCCAGCATGGCCACCGCCCTGGCCCGGGCCTCGTGCGGCGGGGTGCCGGTGAGCAGCAGCGGGAGTTCGACGTTCTCGGCGGCGGAGAAGACCGGGATCAGGTTGAAGGCCTGGAAGACGAAGCCCATCGCGCGGGCGCGGTGCTCGGTGCGTTCGGCGTCCGACATGGCGAACAGGTCGCGGCCGTCGACCTCGACCCGGCCGGCGTCGATGTCGTCCAGTCCGGAGAGGCAGTTGAGCAGGGTGGTCTTGCCCGAGCCCGACGGGCCCATCACCCCGACGAGTTCGCCGGGGAGCACGGTCAGGTCGAGGTCCCGCAGGGCGGTCACCTCGACGCTGCCGGTCCGGTAGACCTTGCGGACACCGGTGGCGGCCAGCAGCGGCCGCTGCCCGTTCGTGCTCGGGGTGTCCATGGCGGTCTCCTCGTGGCGGGGCGCCGGTCCCCCGGTTCCGAGCCTGGTCCGGGGCCCGGCCCGCACCAAGTGCCGGGCGGCCCGGATGCGCGGGCCGGAAGGGGCCCTTCACCGGTCGGCCGTTCGGCCCGGGCGGCGGGCCCGCCCGGCCCTGCCTGCGGCGGAAGGGCCCCGGCCGCGGCGGAGAATGGAGGGGACCGGGAGGCAGGTGCGATGACCCGCCGAAGCCCGAGCGGGGCCACGGGCGTCCGACGGCGAGACGATCGGCGCGCCCGGCTGTCGGCTGCCGCCGTGCGGTGGGCCGGGCGCTCCGGGTGGTGGGCCGACTGGACGGACCGGGGTGTGGAGCGGTGCCGCCGGTGGGCGCGCGAGGGTGCCCACCGGCCCGGTGAGATGGCACCGCCGTCCTGGTTCGCCATCGCGCTGCCGTTCGGCATCGCCTGGTACCGGGTGATCGGCGACACGGCGCGGGCCTGGTGCCGGCTGGCGGGGCTGGTCTGCCGGGTGCTGGGGCGGGCCGGCGGCGGATGACGGAACCGGGGCGGTCGGCGGGGGCGTCTTCACAGACGGCCGGAGTCCCCGTCGATCCGGGTGCACGGAGGTGAGCCCGCATGAAGACCTCCGGGCCTGCGCCGGGCCGGTGGCGGTCGCTGTCCCGTCCGCAGCGGATCGCCGCCCTTGCCGTGGGCGGTGCCGCGCTGCTCCTCGCGGTGGTGCTGGCGGTGGTGCTGACCGTCGGTGGCCGGGCCTCCCCCGGTCGTACGGAGGCCGGTCCGCAGCCCGCCGGGCCGACGCCCGCGCCGACGGCACCGAGCAGCCCGACCGGCGAGGCCGGAGTGTCGCCGCTCACCGGGCTCCCGGGCGGGGCCGGCCGGATCGTCGCCGTCAAGATCGACAATGCCGCCCCGGCGAGGCCGCAGACGGGCGTGAACGCGGCCGACGTGGTCTACGCGATCGAGGTCGAGGGCGGCATCTCGCGGCTCCTGGCGATCTACGACTCCGACCACCTGCCGGCCGGCGACCGGATCGGCCCCGTCCGCAGCGCCCGGGAGAGCGACCTGCCGGTCCTGCAGCAGTACGGGCGGGTGGACTTCGCGTACTCCGGCGCGCAGAGCCGGTTCCTGCCCGTGCTGGCCGGTGCCGATGTGGTCAACTGCTCGCCGCAGCAGACCGGTGTGCCGTACTTCCGCGGGCGGGAGAAGGCGGCACCGTTCAACCTGTACGTCGTGCCGTCCGAAATCCTCCGCAGCTGCCCGGGTACGGCGCAGGCCCGCGACGTCGGGTTCCGCTTCGGCGATGCGCCGGCCGGCGGTGTGCCGACCGGCTCGTACAGCGCTCGGATGCCCTCGGCCTCGTTCACCTTCACCTGGTCCGCCGCGCAGGGCAGGTACCTGGTGGCCATGGACGGCAGGCCCGCCATGACCACCGACGCCGGGCAGATGGGCGCACCGACGATCGTGGTGCAGAAGGTCGCCGAGAGCACCTCGCCGCTCGGCCTCGTCGACTCCGCCGGCGCCGTGCTGCCCTTCGCGCCGACGGTCGGCAGCGGCGAGGCGGTCTTCCTCCGGGACGGCATGGCGTACCGGGGCAGCTGGTCCCGGCCGGACGCCGCGGCCGGGACGGAGTTCGGCTACGCGGGCCAGCGGATGCCGTTCCACCCCGGGCAGGTGTGGATCGTCCTCGAACCCGCCTGAGGTGCCTGGTGCCTTGCGGCGCGCCCTGCCTGCCTCCCCGTCAGTCGTCCGAACGCGGCTCGGCCGTGCCGCCCGGGGCCGCTTCGGGCTTCGCGTGGAGGATGTCCCGTGCCTGGTCGGCGGCGCGGACGATGCTCTCGGAGACGAAGTCCACGAAGCGGGCGATGTTCTCGAGGCGGACGCCGGCCGGGGTCGCGGGGCCGAGGACGCCGACGCCCTGCCGTGCGGTTTCGGCGAACTGGGCAGTGCCGCGGGCGCTGGCCAACATCGACTGGTACCAGACGTCGGCGTCGACGACGTAGCGCTCGCGCCGGCGTTCGTCGCGTTCCCGGCGGACGAGGCCCTGTTCGTCGAGGAACGCGATCGCCTTGGAGACCGACGCCGGGCTGACCTGCAGGCGCTGGACGAGTTCGGACGCGGTGAGGCTGCCCGCGTCGCTGGTGAACAGACAGGCCAGCACCCGGGCCATCATCTTGGGCGTGCCCGACTGTATGAGGACGGTGGTGAGCACCTCCTCGTACGCGCGCACCGCCTCCGCGTCGCGCCCGTGGGCCTGCGGGGGCGCCTCCGACCCCCGGGGTGCGGCCTGCCTGCGGCGGTGGGCGCGGTGTTCGGTGGCGCGGTGGGCGATGTCGGCGCGGTAGGCGGTGGGGCCTCCGTTGCGCATCACCTCGCGGGTGACCGTCGAGGTCGGCCGGTCGAGGCGCCTGGCGATCTCGGCGTAGGCGAGGCCGTCGGCCAGCCCCAGCGCGATCTGCTGGCGTTCCTGCTGGGTGAGCCTGCCTCCCGGCATTGCGGTCTCCTTCGTGGTCCTTCGCGGTACTTCGCGGGTCGCAGCGCTGTCAGCATAGCGTTCACCCCCATTCCATTGCAACGATCCGATCGCTGACGTTGCGTTAATCCGCAAGACCATTGCAATGATTTCTCGGCTCTGATCTGCCCTTATGGCAGTTCTATGCAACGAATGCGTTGCCATATCATCGAACGCAACGTAGCTTTTCCGTTGTCAGAAACAGCGAGCGCAGGAGAGCACGATGCAGAAGTTCGACACCCCCGCCCCGGTCACCGCCGTCCTCGACATCCCCGCCGGCCGCATCCGCCTCATCGCCGCCGACCGACCCGACACCACCGTCGAGATCCTGCCCGCCGACCCCGGCAAGGGCCGCGACCTGAAGGCCGCCGAACAGACCGGGGCCACCTACCACGACGGCGTCCTGCGCATCGAGGCCCCGGCCGCCAAGAACCGCATCCTCGGCACCACCGGCTCCGTCGAGGTCACCGTCCGGCTCCCCGCCGGCTCCCGCGTCGACGCGAAGACGGCCGCCGCCGAACTCCGCGGCGTCGGACGCCTCGGCGACGTCACCTTCGAGGCCGCACAGGCCACCGTCAAGCTCGACGAGACCGCCACCACCCGCCTCACCCTCCAGGCCGGCGACATCACCCTCGGCCGCCTCACCGGCCCCGCCGAGATCGACACCCGGAAGGGCGACATCACCGTCACCGAGGCCCACCGGGGCACCGTCACCCTCCGCACCCAGCACGGCGCGATCACCATCGGCGCCGCCCGCGGAACCTCCGCCTCCCTCGACGCCGGCACCGGCCACGGCCGCATCCACAACGCACTCCGCAACACCGACGGCACCGCCGACCTCACCGTCCACGCCACCACCGCCCACGGCGACATCACCGCCCGCAGCCTGTGAATCCGCACCCGGCGACCACCGCCGGCAGAACAAGGGGGCACCTCTCATGACCGATCCGGCCATCGCGGCGAACGGGCTGCGCAAGTCCTACGGCGACAAGACCGTCCTCGACGGCATCGACCTGACCGTCCCGGAAGGGACGATCTTCTCCCTGCTCGGCCCGAACGGCGCGGGCAAGACCACCGCCGTCAGGATCCTCTCCACCCTCGTCTCCCCGGACCCGTCCAGTGGCCGGATCAGCGTCGGCGGCCACGACCTCGCCGCCGCCCCGCAGGCCGTGCGTGCTTCGATCGGCGTCACCGGGCAGTTCTCCGCCGTCGACGGCCTGATCACCGGCGAGGAGAACATGCTCCTCATGGCCG